>JAOPZP010000365.1 GCA_025964055.1 Conexibacter sp. | reverse complement strand
CCGTGGGCGGCGGCAGCGGCACGGTGCCCGACGGCGTGGCCCGATGCCTCGCCGAGCCGGCCGGAGCGCGGCGGACCGACTGCTTCGCCGCCATGGGGGGCGGCCGCCGCAGCGGCATGCCCGAGCGGGTGGCGCGGTGCCTCGCGAAGCCGGCCGGACGCCGACGGGCGAGCTGCTTCGCCGGGCTGCGCGGCCACGACCGGGTGATCGGCGACCGTGTGGAGCGGTGCCTCACACGACCGGCGGGGGCCGAGCGGACGGCCTGCCTGCGTCGGGCCGTCCGCTAGGACCAACAGGCACAGCGGCGTGCGGGTCAGCCTCCCGCGCGCCGTTGGGTGACCGCCTGCGCGATCGCGTCCTCAGCGTCGCGGCCCGACCCGGAAGGCTGGTCGGCGGGCTGGCCTGACGGCACGCAGTACGCCGTCACCGCGATCGTGGCGCGTGCGGAGCCGGAGTTGTCGACGCCCACCGCCCAGGTGTCGCGGCTGCCGAACGAGTCGTTGAAGAAGACCTCCGCACCGGGGGATCCCGAGCTGCGGTAGCCGCCGCCGAGCACCGCGTATCCGGGCGGGCAGATGGCCGCGGCGCTCTGGACGGCGCCGGGGCCGACCGTCTGGACGACCGTCTGGGCGTTCGGCTGGATCAGGTTGTACTGGGTCCCCACCGTCTGTCCCTCGCCGGCCGGACCGGCTGCACCGCCGGGTCCGGGCAGGCCCTGTGGCCCGGACGGTCCTGCGGCTCCCTGGAGGCCAGGTGTGCCCTTGGCGCCGCGCGGCCCGCGGAGAGCGGGAGCGCTGCGCGCCGCATGCGCGAAGAGGCGCAGGCTCAACGAGTTCGGCTTGATGTCCCGACCGGTGATCGAGCCGTCCCTGATGTCGGCGCCGGTGATCAGGCTGCGCGCCCCGGTGGCGACGCCACCACCGACCAACACCGCCACGAGCGCTGCGATCACTGTCGCTTTGAGCGTAACTGTCATCACGTCACCGCCTATGAGTAGAACTGCTTGACATCAAATCTCCACCCGCACTGCCGCCTCTGACGGTGGACGGCGCGCGGGGGCCGTCTCGCCGCGGTCCAGGAGCTCCTCGAGGTAGCCGGTGTGGACCTCGCCACGGCGGACGCGCTCGTCGTCGAGCAGCCGCAGGTGCAGCGGCGTCGTCGTCTTGACGCCCTCGAGCCGGAGCTCCTGCAACGCTCGGCGGCCGCGGCGGATCGCCTGCTCGCGGTCCGGCGCCCACACGATCACCTTGGCGACGAGCGAGTCGTAGAACGGCACCACGTCGCAGCCGGCGTAGACGGCGCTGTCGACGCGGACGCCGGGCCCTCCGGGCAGCTCGACGGCGGTGATCCGGCCGGGACAGGGCATGAAGCCGTTGTCGGGGTCCTCCGCGTTGATGCGGAACTCGATCGCGCTGCCGGAGAGCGGCACGTCCTCCTGCCGCATGCCGAGCGGCTCGCCGGCGGCGATCAGCAACTGCGCGCGCACCAGGTCGAGGCCCGTGATCGCCTCGGTGACCGCGTGCTCGACCTGCAGGCGGGTGTTCATCTCGATGAAGTGAAATCCGCCCGCCCGGTCGACGAGGAACTCGACCGTCCCGGCTCCGGCGTACCCGACGCTCGTCGCGAGGCCGACCGCGGCCGCGGCCATCGCTTGGCGTTGATCGGGCGCGAGCGCCGGCGAGGGCCCTTCCTCGATCAGCTTCTGGCGCCGCCGCTGCAGCGAGCACTCGCGGTCGTAGAGGTGGACGACGTTGCCGTGGTGGTCGCCGAGCACCTGCACCTCGACATGCCGGGCGCCCTCCAGCAGCTTCTCCAGATACAGCGTCTTGTCGCCGAAGGCGGCCCGCGCCTCGCGCTCGGCCATGCGCAGCGCCTCGGCGAGCTCGGCGTCGCTGCGGGCCACGTGGATCCCGCGCCCGCCGCCGCCCGCCGCTGCCTTGACGAGTACGGGGTAGCCCAGCTTCGCGGCCGCCGCCGACGCCGAGCGGGCATCGGTCACGTGGTCGGCGCCCGGGACGGTGGGGACGCCCGCCGCCCGGGCCAGCCCGCGGGCGACCGACTTGTCGCCCATCTGCTCGAGCGCCTGCGCCGACGGACCGACGAAGGTGAGGCCCTGCCGCCTGCACGCCTCGGCGAACCGGGCGCTCTCGGCGAGGAAGCCATAGCCCGGGTGGACAGCGTCGGCTCCGGTGCGCGTGGCGGCCTCCAGCAGCGCAGCGACGTTCAGGTAGCTGGCGTGGGCCGGCGGCTTGCCGATGGCCACCGCCTCGTCGGCCCGGCGAACGTGCAGGGCGTCCGCGTCGGCCTCGGAGTAGACGGCGACGGTCGACAGGCCCAGCTCGCGGCAGGAGCGGATGATGCGCACGGCGATCTCTCCGCGGTTGGCGATCAGCACCTTCCTCATGGCGGTGTGGGCCCGTCCTCTCCCAAGGCGACCAGGGCCTGCCCGGCCTGCACCGCGTCGCCGGTCTCGGCCAGGAAGCGGTCGACGACGCCGTGCTCCTCGGCGGTGACCTCGGTGAACATCTTCATCACCTCGATCAGGCCGATGACGTCGCCGGGATGGACGGGTCCGCCGTCGGTCACGAAGGGATCGTCGTCCGGTGTCGGTGCTCGGTAGAACGTCCCGGGCAGCGGCGACCTGATCACCCGCTCGCCGTCGCCGCTCATCGCTGCAGCTCCGAGCGGATCGCGGCCAGGTGCCGGCGCCGCAGCGCCCGTGCCGCGAGCGCCTCGTCGACCGACACCGCGCGGAAACGGGTCGTCTCGTGGGTCTTGCTCTGGGCGACGCGGTCGAGGTCCGCGCTGATCACCGTGCCGACGCTGACGTAGTTGCCGCCCGTGACCCCGTCGCGCATGAGGACGATCGGCTCCACGCCGCCGGGCACCTGGATCACGCCCAGCGGATAGTTCAGCGAGCAGGTGTTCCACGGGCTGCTGCCGACGCCGAACGGCGCCTCGTCGCGCTCCTCGAACTCGAGCTCGACGCCGCGGTAGCGGTAGCCGACGCGGTCGGCGTTCGGCGTCACGGTCCATGCGGCGTCGAGGAACCCGGCGAGGCTCTCCGCGGTGAGCCGGTGGCTGTAGAGCCCGACGACGACGCGCAGCTCGGTCTCCTCGGAGAACAGCGGGCGGTGGTGCTCGGCGACCCGCGCGCCCGCCGGGCGCGCCGCCGGCGGC
>JAOPZP010000359.1 GCA_025964055.1 Conexibacter sp. | reverse complement strand
ACGCCGCCGTCGCCGAGGCCACCGCGGGCGCCTGCGCCGCGGCCGCGCAGCGCGCGGGCACCGACGCCGTCGTGCTCTCCGGCGGCGTGTTCCAGAACCGCCGCCTGCTCGAGGACACCCACGCGCGTCTGGCGCGCCTGGGGCTGCGCGTCCTGATCCCGCAGCGGCTGCCGTGCAACGACGGCGGGATCGCCTATGGTCAGGCCGCCATCGCCGCCGCCACCGTCCACGACGCCGGGCCATGAGGATCCAGCGCATCCGGGCGGCGCTGACGCCGCAGGAGTGGCGGCGCGCCGCGGCGCTGGCGACCGTGGTCGTCGGCCTGCACGTCGTCGGGTTCTTCATCCTGTTGGTGCTGGTCGTCCCGCAGGGCTACGCGTTCGCCGGGGAGGGGGCGTTCGGGCTCGGCGTCGGGATCACCGCCTACACGCTCGGTCTGCGCCACGCGTTCGACGCCGACCACATCGGGGCGATCGACAACACCACGCGCAAGTTGATGGCCGAGGGTCAGCGCCCGCTGAGCGTGGGGTTCTTCTTCTCGCTCGGCCACTCCACGATCGTCTTCGCGCTCGGCCTCGCCGTCGTCCTCGGCATCCGCGGGCTCGGCGGCGCGGTCCAGAACGACGGCTCCGCGCTGCACCAGGCCACCGGGCTCGTCGGGCCGGCGGTGTCGGGCTCGTTCCTGTTCCTCATCGGCGTGCTGAACCTCGTGCTGCTGGTCAGCATCGTCCGGATCTTCCGGCGCATGCGCCGTGGCGAGTTCGACGAGGACGAGCTCGAGGACCAGCTCAACGCCCGCGGGCTCATGAACCGCTTCTACGGCCGCGCCACGCGCGCGGTCCGCAAGCCCTGGCACATGTACCCGCTCGGCATCCTGTTCGGGCTGGGCTTCGACACCGCCACCGAGGTCGCTCTCCTGCTGCTGGCCGGCGGCGCGGCGGCCGGCGGCCTGCCGTTCTACGCGATCATCTGCCTGCCGATCCTCTTCGCCGCGGGCATGTCGCTGCTGGACACGATCGACGGCGCGTTCATGAACTTCGCCTACGGCTGGGCGTTCTCCCAGCCGGTGCGCAAGATCTACTACAACATCACGATCACGGGGCTGTCGGTCGCCGTCGCGCTGATCGTCGGGACCGCCGAGCTGCTGTCGGTCCTGGCCGACCAGCTGTCGCTCACCGGCGGCGTCTGGGACGTCGTCGCCCACCTGGACCTCAACCTGCTCGGCTACCTGATCGTCGGCCTCTTCGTGGTGACGTGGGGCATCGCCCTGGCGGTGTGGCACTTCGGCCACATCGAGGAGCGCTGGGCGCTGAGCGCCCGCAAGACGTGAGCGGCCGCGGCGCTAGCGAAAGCCGCGGCGCCGCCGGGCGACGACGGCGACGATCGTGCGGTGCAGCAGCGCGATGTCGGGCTTCTCGATGAACGCGTCGGCGCCCAGCATCGTCATCGCGCCGCCGCGGCGGCTCACCGAGTCGCCGGAGAACACGACGACCGCGGTGCCCGGGCTGGTGGCCTGGACGTGCAGGAGCAGGTCCAGGCCGCGGCTGTCGGGCAGTCCGAGGTCGAGCACGACGGCGTCGGGCCGCTCGCCGTCCAACAGCGTGCGGAACTCCTCACCGCTCTGCGCCACGCCGATCACGCGGACGTCGTCCTCGCGCTCGAGGTAGGCGACCAGCAGCTGCCGCATGGGCTGGCTGTCCTCCACCACGATGACGCGGGCGGGTTCGCTCAAGGCCGTCAACACTAGCCCTCGGGCGCCCGCCGGGAGCCGGGTCACGGTCGGGCAGGAGACACCCCTCACGGGTCGGTGCGGCGTGAGACGGCGGTCAGCACGACCGCCTCGGTGCCGGTGCTGTGCAGCGTCTTGAGCTCCAGGCCGGCCAGCCACATCATCGCGCCGACCGCGAAGCTCCGCCGGCCCCCGTGCAGGCACTCGACCTCCAGCTCGCCCGCCTCGAGGACCACGATCGCGTCGCGCCACGCGTGCTCGTCGAACGCCAGCGAGCTCCCGGCGGGGATGGTCACCATCCGCACGTCGAACGACGGCGGGACGGGGTGCCCGAGGAAGCTGAGCCGAGTGCCGCCGCCGGCGTCGCTGGTCATCAGGGCTAAGACGGGCGCCGGGGCCCGAACTCATCGCGAGCACCGGTGGCGGCGCTTCGGTGCTCAGGACTTGCCGACGTACGCCGCGTCCAGCAGCGTGCTGCCGCACGCCGGGCACTCGATCTCCTCCGCGGCGGGGTCAGACCCCTCCGGCGTCGTCTGCATCCACTCGTGATCGCATGCCCCGCAGGTCATCGACCACAGCACGGTGTCCTCGCTCATCGGCATAGGTTGACGCGTACGCGCGCGCGAGGGCGCCGCACCCGGCGCGTCCGATCGGCGAGCGCGGGTAGGTCAGCCTCACCGTGCCGCCCCACCATCCTCTCCCACCCGCGTGACCGCCTTCGACGCCGCCGTCGTCGGCAGCGGGCCGAACGGGCTCGCGGCCGCCATCCGGCTGGCGGAGTCCGGCCGCTCGGTCGTGGTCCTGGAGACCGCCGCGGTGGCGGGCGGCGCAGTCGCGACCGAGGAGCTGACGCTGCCCGGGTTCCGGCACGACACGTTCTCCTCGGTCTACCCCGCAGGCGCTGCGTCGCCCGTGTTCGCCCGGATGCCCCTGGAGCGGTTCGGGTTGGAGTGGGTGCAGCCGGCGGCGGCCTTCGCGCACCCGCTGCCCGGCGGCGCCGCCGCGGTGCTGTACCGCGACGTCGCCGCGACGGCCCGGTCGCTGGATGCGATCCACGCCGGCGACGGCGCGGCCTGGGCGGCGCTCGTCGAGCCGTTGTTGCAGCACTTCGATGCGGTCCGCGCGACGATGCTCTCGGGGTTCCCGCCGGTCGGCGGGGCGCTGAGGCTGCTCGCCCGCGGCGGCCCGTCGGTGACGTTGAAGCTGGCACGGCTGCTGCCGGAGTCGACGGTCGGCCTGGGCCACCGCCTCTTCGCGGGTGAGGGCTCGCGCGCCTGGCTGTACGGCGCGGCGATGCACGGCGACACGCCGCCGCACAAGCGCGGCGGCGCCATCGCGGCGGCCTACCTCAACCTGCTCGGCCACGCGGTCGGCTGGCCGAGCCCGCGCGGGGGCGCCGCCAGGCTGGCCGGCGCGCTGGTCGGCCACCTGGAGAGCCTCGGCGGCGAGATCCGCACCGGCGCGCGGGTGGAACGCGTGACCGCGGCGGGCGGGCGCGTCACGGGGGTCGACGTCGCCGGCGGCGCGCACGTCGCCGCCGCCATCGTGATCGCCGACGTGATGCCGCACGCGCTGCTGGCCATGGCCGGCGACGCGCTCGCCGCCTGGTATCGCAGCGGGCTGCGCCGCTACACCTACGGCCCCTCGACGCTGAAGGTCGACTGGGCCCTGGACGGGCCGATCCCGTGGATCAACGAGGAGGTGCGCGGCGCGGGGACGGTGCACGTCGGCGGCGGCGAGGCGGAGATGCTGGCGTCGGTCGAGGCCTCCGAGCACGGGCTCCCCGACAACCCCTTCATGTTGCTCGGGCAGCAGAGCGTGGCCGACCCCACACGGGCGCCGGCGGGCCGGCACACGGCATGGGCCTACACGCACGGGCCCAACGAGGGCGTCGACTGGCGCGCCCAGCAGGAGCGCCACGTCGAGCGCATGGAAGCCCAGGTCGAGCGCTTCGCGCCCGGGTTCCGCGACCGCATCCTGGCCCGTTACGTGCTCGCGCCCGAAGACCTCGAGGCGCGCAACGCCAACCTCGTGGGAGGCGACGTCGGCGGCGGCAGCTACAACCTGCGCCAGATCGTCTTCCGCCCGCTGCCGCTGCCCTCGCCGTACTCGACGCCGCTCAAGGGCCTCTACCTCGGCAGCGCCGCGACGTTCCCGGGGGGCGCGGTCCACGGCGTGCCGGGGGACGCGGCGGCGCGCGCGGCGCTGCGCGCGGCCTAGCCCAGGCTCGCGCCCTTGGCGCGGTTGCAGTCGCCGCAGAGCACCTGGAGGTTCTCGGCGGTCGTCGCGCCGCCGAGGGCAACGGGGATGACGTGGTCGAACTGCAGCTCGAAGGTCGCGGCGCACTGCACGCAGGCGCCGCCGTCGCGCTCCCAGACGGCGAGGCGGACGTCGCGGGCGATGCCCTCGCGGCGGGGCGCGGCGGGCGACTGGCCGAGGGCGACCGTCGCGTGGGCGCGCT
>JAOPZP010000351.1 GCA_025964055.1 Conexibacter sp. | reverse complement strand
CCGCGCCTGGGAGTCCTGCCACCCGGGGATCGACATCGCCGTGCCGACCGGCACGCCGATCCGCGCCGCCGACGGCGGCCGCGTCGCGATCGCCGGCTGGGTCGGGGGCTACGGCAACTACACCTGCATCCAGCACACCGCGACGCTGTCGACGTGCTACGGGCACCAGTCGGTGCTGAAGGTGCACGTGGGGCAGTCGGTCGGCAAGGGCGACATCATCGGCCTGTCGGGCTCGACCGGGCACTCCACGGGGCCGCACCTGCACTTCGAGGTGCGGGTGAACGGGGCGGTGCAGAACCCGATGGGGTACTTGTAGGACTTTGGCGTGGCGGTGCGTCGGTGGCGCTCCGTGCGGGGCGCTGGTCGTGCTGCGGGGGCGTGATTCGGGGGCAGTGACGAGTGCGTCTGTTGTGGGCGCCGGCGCTGTCGGTCCTCCGCGGGCGTTGGTGGGGGCCGGGTCGTTCGGGCGTTGACGGTCGATCCGGGTCACCTTGACCGTCATATGGAGGGGCAAAGTGACCCGGATCCCCGCATCCCTCGATGCCCCGGGGCGGCGCTAACGGCGCCAACGGACGCCCGCCCGGGCACCGCCGACGCCGCGCGGAGGACAGACCAGCGTCGACGCACCCCAGGCGCACTCGTCGATGCCGACAGACCACGCGCCGCAGCGCGATCAACGCCCGAGCGGCGCGCTCAGACGTCGGCGCCACCCGAACGCGCCCGCACTACCAGCGCACCTCCAGCGTCGAGGGACGATTGAACCGCGACTATCGCGGTCGAGTCGTCCCTCGACGCCGCGGCGGTGCCCTCACGCCCCCAACCCACGTGCCAGCCACCGCACCGCCACGCCCTGCAGCTCCGGATCGTGCTGCACCGACCGGTGGTTGCCGCCCGGCGCCACGACGAGCTTCGAGCCCGGTGCCGCTTCGTGGAGCGCGCGCGACAGCTCGACCGGCACGACCTCGTCGCCCTCGGCGTGCAGCAGCAGCAGTTGGGTCGCTCGCGCCGCCAAGCCCCGCGCCGCCTGGGTCTCGTCGTACCGCGCCAGCAGCGCCACCAGCTCGTCACGCTCGCTCGCGAACCCGAAGCGCCCCGCCCGGACGCCCACCGACAGGCCGGCTGCCGACGCCGGGCAGATCGCCACGACCGCGCCGGCTCGGGCCTCGCGTGCCGCGACCAGCGCGAAGTACCCGCCCATCGACGACCCGCGTAGCCCGACCGCGTCGACGCCCGCCCGCTCGCGGAGCACGTCCGCCATGCGCGCCACGTCGTCGACCGCTCGGCCGTCCAGCGCGCCGTCCGACTCGCCGTGCCCGCGCGCGTCGAACGCCAGCGCAGCAAGGCCTCCCGCCGCGCACGCACGGGCGAAGTCGTAGTGGCTCTCCTTGCGCGAGTCGGCGCCATGGAGGATCACCACGCCGCCGCCCGGCGGCGTATCCGGCTCCTCCGGGCCGAAGCGGGCCCACGCCAATCCGGCCGTTGTGCCGGTCTCCACGGGTGGCTCAGCTCGAACGGTGCGCATGGCGTGGCATCATGCCGCCCGCCGATGGCGACCACGCAGACCCCCGTCTCCCACGTCTGGCCGCTGGGCACGGTCCTCGACCCCGAGGGCGTGCTCCAGCTGGGCGGATGCGACGCCCGCGAGCTCGCTCGCGAGTTCGGCACGCCCGCCTACGTCGTCGCCGAGGACGACCTGCGCACCCGCGCCCGCCGCTTCCTCGCGGCGTTCGCCGAGCGCACCGACGACTTCGAGGTCCACTTCGCCTCCAAGTCGTTCCCCGCCACCGCGGTCCTGCGCCTCTTCGCCGAGGAGGGCCTGGCCTGCGACGTCGCCTCCGGTGGCGAGCTGCACCTCGCCCTCAACGCCGGCTTCGACCCGGCGAAGGTCCACCTGCACGGCAACGCCAAGAGCGAGGCCGAGCTGCAGATGGCGCTGGACGCGCGGATCGGCGACATCGTCGTCGACAACCTGGACGAGCTCGAGGCCCTGCAGCGCCTGATCCCGGTGGGCCGCCGCCAGCGGATCCTGCTGCGCATCGCGCCCGGCGTGAGCCCCGACACCCATCACCACATCTCCACCGGCGGGCCGAACACCAAGTTCGGGTTCAACCCGGCCGACGCGCAGGTCGCCATCGCTCGCGCCCAGGCCTCCGACAAGCTCGACCTCGACGGACTGCACTTCCACATCGGCTCGCAGATCCTCGACCTGGAGCCGTTCCGCGCGGCGCTCGAGGTCGTGGCGGCGCTGGGCGACTTCCACACCTACAACATGGGCGGCGGCCTCGGTGTGGCCTACACCCACGAGCAGTCCGCGCCCGCCATCGACGACTACGTGTCGCGCAAGGTCGACCTGCTGCGGGAGATCGTCGGCCCCGGCAAGCGCATCGCCGACGAGCCGGGGCGCGCGCTCGTCGCCCACTCCACGGTCACGCTGTACACCGTGCAGTCGGTCAAGCACAACGTCGCGACGTGGGTCGCGGTCGACGGCGGCATGTCCGACAACCTGCGCCCGATGCTCTACGACGCGCGCTACGAGGCGATGGTCGTCGGCCGGCCCAACGCCGGGGGCACGGTCGCCCACCTCGCGGGCAAGCACTGCGAGTCCAGCGACGTGCTGATCCACGACGTCGACCTGCCCGACCCCCGGCCCGGCGACGTCATCGCCGTTCCCGTCACCGGCGCCTACGGGCACGCGATGGCCAACAACTACAACGGGCAGCCGCGGCCGCCCATCGTCTTCGTCTCGAACGGCAACGCCCGTGCGGTCGTGCGGCGCGAGACCTACGAGGACCTGACGCGGAGGGACCTGGATGCCTGAGCGCAAGCCCTTCCGGATCGGCCTGCTCGGTCGCGGCACGGTCGGGGGCGCGTTCGCCGACCTCGTCGCCGAGCGCGCCGACCACGTCGCCAACGTCACCGGCCTGCGCCCGGAGATCTCCGGCGTCCTGCGCCGCAGCGAGGGCGACTTCGACGAGATCCTCGCCGGCAGCGACCTCGTCGTCGAGCTGATGGGCGGCCTGGAGCCCGCGCGCGACTACGTCCTGCGCGCCATGGCCGCGGGCAAGCACGTCGTCACCGCCAACAAGCAACTGCTGGCCGAGCACGGCGAGGAGCTGTGGGCCGCGGCGCGCCGACATGGTGTGCAACTGCGCTTCGAGGCCGCGGTCGGTGGCGTGGTGCCGGTCGTCCGCGTGCTGCAGGAGTCGCTGGCCGGCGCCCACGTCGAGCGCATCCACGGCATCGTCAACGGCACCACCAACTTCAT
>JAOPZP010000350.1 GCA_025964055.1 Conexibacter sp. | reverse complement strand
ACTTCCACTGCCCGCCGCAGACCGGCCACATCATGGTCGGCGGGGGCGAGCACGGGTGCGTGCTCTTCATGTTCGGCAACCGGCTGCCGGAGGCCACGACGCACTACCCGGTCGAGCCGGCGGCGGCCGAGCACGGGGTGTCGGTGAGCACGGCGACGGATTCGGCGAGGGAGGCGTATGGGGAGCGGACGTTCCGGCGGGTGCCGTCGCCGTGGCCCCCGGCGGCCTAACGCTGCCCTCGTCGCCCGGGCTGCGCTTCGCACCTCACCCCAGCGGCACCAGGATCGTCTGCCCGTTGGCCACCAACCTGCTCGTCCCGTCGGCCTGCTCGGCGTGCAACTCGGCGGTGGTGAAGACCTGACGGCGGCCGGCCTTGACGACGTCGGCGGTCGCGACGAAGGCCGACCCGACGCCCGGCGCGAGGTAGGTCACGGCGCAGTGGGAAGCGGCGACCTGCTCGACGAGCGTCGCTGCCGCGAAGCCGCAGGCGGTGTCGATGAGGGCCGAGATCATGCCGGCGTGCAGGTGGCCGAAGTACTGGCCCAGGTCCTCGCGCCAGGGCATGCGCAGAACGGCGTGGCCCGCGGTCGCCTCGGCGACCTCGAAGCCGGCCCAGCGATTGAACGCCGCCAGCTCGTTGACGCCCCGCAGCTTGGCCGGCAGGTCGGTGGGCGAGGCGGTCGTCGTCGCGTCAACGGTCATGTAGACCAGTCTATATAGCCCGACCTGGGAGGTCTAGGCTCTCGCCCCATGCCCACGCCGCCCAAGCACCGCGACGCGATCGTCCGTGCCGCCTCTGACCTGTTTCGCCGGCAGGGCTACGCCGCGACGGGCCTGAACCAGATCATCGCGACCAGCGGCGCGCCGAAGGGTTCGCTGTACCACTACTTCCCGCTGGGCAAGGAGCAGATCGGCGAGGAGGTGGTGCGCGCCGCGGGCCGGCTGGTCACCCGCACGCTGACCGAGGTCGCGGCCGCGCAGCGCAGTCCGGGCGCGGTGCTGCGCCGCTACGCGCGCATGGTCGTCGGCTGGATGGAGGAGTCCGGCTTCCGCGACGGCGGGCCGATCACCACCACGCTGCTGGAGCTCGCCCCGCGCGTGCCGGGCGTCACCGCGGCGGGCCGCGAGGCGTTCGCCGCCTGGTCGGCGGTGCTCGCGGGCGAGCTGACCGCCGCCGGCGTCAAGCCCGCGCGCGCCCGGCGGCTCGCCACGCTGGCGATCGCGGCGCTGGAGGGCGCGCTGGTCCTGGCGCGCGTCGAGCAGGACGGCCGGCCGATCCTCGACGCCATGGGCGCGGTCGCCGAGCGGTGGGACGCGGCGGTCGCCGAGGCGACGGCCACCGTGGCGTAGTCGTCGCCTACGCCGCGTACCGCAGCGCGTGCGCCGGGCCGTACATGCCCTCGAGCGCCGCGAACGCCGCGGCCGTGAACTGCTGGCCGACGAGCGCGTGGCACTCGCGCAGCGCCTCGTCGATCGAACGGCCGGGGGAGTACGGGCGGGCGCTGACCATCACGTCGAACGCGTCGGCGGCCGCCAGCAGCGCAGCCCCCTCGGTCAGCGCGTCGCCGACCAGCCCGCGCGGGTAGCCGAGGCCGTCGGGCCGCTCGTGGTGGCTCAGGATCCAGTCGACCTGCTCGGCGTCGAGGACCTCCTCGACGATCCGGGCGCTCATCTGGGCGTGGCCCTGGATGACCTCGTACTCCTCGCGCGTCAGCCGCGACGGCTTGAGCAGGATCGCGTCCGGGACGCCGATCTTGCCGACGTCGTGCACGAGCGCGGCCTCGTGCAGCAGGGCGACGCGGTCCGGCGCCCAGCCGCGCTGCTCGGCGAGGCGAGCGGCGAGCTTGGCGACGCGCTCGGAGTGCTCGGAGGTGCTGGGGTCGCGGGCGTCGATCGCGCGCGCCAGGGCGCGGATGCCGACCAGCGCCTGGGAGCGCTGCAGGTGCTGCAGCCGCTCGGCGGCCGACAGCTCGTGGATCGTCTCGGGGTCGTAGGTCGAGACCCGGTTGCGGCCGTGCTCCTTGCTCCAGTACAGGGCGCCGTCGGCGTACCGGGTCAGCGTCGCGGCGTCGCCGGAGTGCAGCGCGTCGCAGACGCCGGCGGAGATCGTCACGCGTGCGCCGCCGACGAACGGCGCGCGCTCGATCGTGCGGCGGGCGCGTTCGAGCGCGGCCACCGCGTCCTGGCCGCGGACCTCGGGCAGCAGGACGGCGAACTCGTCGCCGCCGATGCGGGCGAGGACGTCCTCGGTGCGCAGGTGGTCGCGCAGGTGCTGGGCTACGGCCTGCAGCACCTCGTCGCCGAGGCCGTGGCCGCCGGCGTCGTTGATGGTCTTGAAGCGGTCGACGTCCACCAGCGCGACCGACAGGCAGCGCCCGTGGCGCTCGGCACGCGCGAGCTCCGCGCGCAGCCGCTCCTGGAAGGCGCGGTGGTTGGCCAGGCCGGTCAGCGGGTCGGTCGTGGCGTCGGCGTTGAGGCGCGCAGCCTCCTCGGTGTTGGCGATCGCCATGCCGACCAGCTCGGCGAACTCGGAGAGGTGCTGCTCGGCGTCGGCGGGAAGGGAGTGGGCCACGATCGCGGTGACGCACAGCACGCCCCAGAGCCGGCCGCGGACGTGGACCGGCGTGCCGGCCCAGGCCGTGAAGCCCTGGTCGACAAGGATCTGGGCCGGGCGCTCGCCGGGCGCGGTGGCGTCGTCCCTGCGCCGGCTGCGGCCGTCCTGGCGGATGCCCTCCATCGGGCTGCCGGGCTCGATCGCGATGCGCACGCCCGGCGGGACCGCCGTGCCGGTGCGCTGCCAGGAGCCGACGACGACGAGCTCGTCGTCGGCGTCGAAGCGCAGGATGCCGCCACCGTCGGCGCGCAGCAGGCGCCCGGCCTGCTCGGCGGCGAGGCTGCAGACCGCCTCGGGGCGCTGGCCTGCCGCGACCGCCGTGGCGATGCTGCGCAGCGCGTGGTGCTCCTCGGAGAGGTCGTCGGCGGCCTGGCGCATGCTGGTGAGGAGCTGGCGCCCGGTGAGGAGCACGGTCGTGACGACCGCGAAGGTCGGCAGCGCCATCGCCAGCTCGCCGAATGCCGTGGCGGCGCTGCGGTCGTCGAGGACCGGCAGGGCCCAGACGACCGCGCAGGCGACGGTGATCCCGGTGGCCTGCCACACGCCGAGGAAGCACGCGGCGTAGGCCAGGGTGAACAGGATGTACAGGCGCGCCGGCGAGTCGACGCCGCCCGTGAGGTGCGTGATCGCCGCGATGACGACGACCGCGGCGGCGCTGGCGGCGGGCAGCGCCCAGCCGGGCATCCGGGGCCAGTCGACCACGAAGACGGAGCAGATCCCCCACGCGAGCGCGCCGGCGGCCCACAGCAGCGGCCACGGGTACAGGGGCGTGTCGACCTGCGGGAAGAGGGGCAGGGCGATCGTGGCCAGCGCGGCGAAGAACCAGAGCGCACCGCCGACGCGGCCCGCGAGCGAGCGCTCGGCGTCGGGCGTCGAGCGCAGATGCGCCGCGAGACGGTCGACCTGATGGCCCATGTCTCCCGAGGTGATCGGGCGCACGCACGTGGAACTTGACGATCTGAGACGCGAACGTCCCGGATCCCGCCCGGCCCGCGCGCCGCTATCCGACGCGCGACGGGGCGCGCAGGAGCTGCTGCAGGCGCCGGGCGTTGCGGGGCGCGAAGCCCTCCCAGTCGTTGTTGAAGTAGGCGAAGACGTCGGCCTCCCGGCGCCACCGGGCCAGGCGGTCGGCCCACGCGCGCAGCTCGGTCTCGCTGTAGTTGCCGCGCCGGCCGCGCGACCCGTAGTGGAAGCGGACGATCGTGAAGTCGGCCGTCAGCTCGTGGCGCTGCCACGGGCGCTCGGGGTGGTCGGCGATCGTCAGCGCGACGCCGTGCTCGCGCAGCAGGGCCAGAACCTCGGGGGCGAACCAGCTCGGGTGGCGGAACTCGACCGCGTGGCGGCCGGGCGGGAGCTGCCACAGGGCGGCGCCGAGGCGGTCGTCGTCGCGGTGGAAGTTGGGCGGCAGCTGCCAGAGGACCGGTCCCATCTTCGGCGTGACCGCCAGCGGCTCGATCCGCTCCCAGAACCGCTGCACGCCCTCGTCCATGTCGCGCAGGCGCCGGACGTGGGTGAGGTACCGGCTGGCCTTGATGGTGAAGACGAAGTCGTCGGGCGTGCGCTGGACCCACGCGGCGACCGCCTCGCGCTTGGGCAGGCGGTAGAACGTGCTGTTGACCTCGACGGTGTCGAACTGGCCGGCGTAGTGCTCCAGCCAGCGTCGCTGGGGGCAGCCCTTGGGGTAGAAGTCGTCCTTCCACGAACGGTAGATCCAGCCCGAGCAGCCGATTCGCAGGTTTGCCATCGGGGGTGGGGTCTACCCTCCCGCGCCGATGCCGGTCCTCCTCGATCTTCCGGGCCCGTCGCGGCGCATCCGCGTGGAGCCGCTGCGGCTGCCGACACCCGCGCGCGAGCCCGCGCCCGCTCGCGAGCACGACGACGCCCCGGCACCCGCCGAGCACGAGCGCGAGCCGGCGCGCGAGCCCGCTCCCGCGTGAGCGCGGAAGACCACGCCGCGGAAGCCTCGCCCAGAGGGCTCGTTTCCGTAGGGCTCGGCTTCCGGGCGCGAGCTCGCCAGGGGCTCGCTCGCGCGGCCGAGGAGCTCCGATGACGTCTCCTGCCCCCGACTTCCTGCAGGCCGTCGTCGGCTACCGAGCCTGGCACGTGGAGCCCGACGGGAGGCTGCGCCCCTGGACGTTCACGGCCCTGCCCTGGGCGCGGGGCGCCAACGAGGCCGTCTGCGCGCGCGACGTCCGCCATCAGCCGCCGGTGGCCGACTGCATGTGCGGGCTCTACGCGCTGACCGACCCCGGCGACCGGCGGCTGGACTTCCGCGCCGACCAGGCGGTCGGCGCCGTGGCCGCCTGGGGCGACATGGAGGTCCACCGCACCGGCTTCCGCGCCCAGCACGCCTGCATCACCGCCCTCGCGCTGCCCGATCGCGCCGACCACGACCAGCGCGTGGCGCTCGAACGGGCCGCCGAGCGCTACGGCGTGCCGCTGGTGGCGCCCGAGCGGCTGAGCGCCGAGGCGCTGCGCCACGGCGCGCCGCTGCCC
>JAOPZP010000322.1 GCA_025964055.1 Conexibacter sp. | reverse complement strand
TCGTCGAGGCCGGCGTGGCGTCGACGTTGCCCGCCGCGTCCTCGGCGCGGACCTTGAAGGTGTGTGACCCGACGGTGAGCCCGGCGTAGCGTGGTGGGCGATGGGGAGCCGACTGGTGCTGCGTCGCATGCGAACTTGCAACTTGCGGCCTTCGCGCACCAGCTCGCTGAGCCGCGGCTCGACCGATGGCTGCTGCAAGCGGTACCCACGCGCGGTACCCACGAGAGCTCAACCACCGGATTTGGCGCCAGTTCAAACCCTTCACAACAACGAAAGGCCCGCAAATGCGGGCCTTTCGATCGATGGAGCTAGTCGGGCTCGAACCGACGACCTCCTGCATGCCATGCAGGCGCTCTCCCAGCTGAGCTATAGCCCCAGGTCGAGAAGCATCTTAACACTCCCGGCTCAACGACGGCCTGGGACGAACTCCGGAACGTCGAAATCCCCGCCCGGACCGCGGCGGCGTGGGGTGGAGCGGGGGGTTTCCGGGCTCGATCCGCGTGAGGCTGTCGGTGCGGGATCGGATGGGCCGGCGGGTGCGGCCTGGTCGAGGTCGGCGGTCAGGCGCGCGTGGGCGAGCTTGACGTCATTGAGCAGGCGCTCGGCGTTGCGGTTCAGGGAGTCGCTCAGCTCCTGGAGATGGCCCGACAGCGTCGTGCCGTCGTGCAGCACGTCGCGGGCGGCCGCGTGGGCCTCGGCGATGATCTCGCGCGCATCGGCCTTGGCGTCGCGGCGGGTGTCCTCGGCGTAGGTGTCGGCGTCGGCACGGACGCGAACGGCCTCCTCCTGGGCCTCCTGGACGGCGGTGACCTTGCGGCGCTCGGCCTCCTCGCGCGCCTGCGCGGCGCGCTCGTGGATCAGGCGCACGCCCTCCTTGGCCTCGGCCTCGACGGCGGCGGCCTGGCGGCGGGCGGCGTCGACGATCTCCTTGGCCTCCGCCTCGGCGGCCTCGACGCGGAGGTCGCCGGCGCGAGCGGCCTCGGCGATGCGCGCGCGGGCCTTCTCCTCGGTCTTGTGACGCAGGTCCTCGGCGGCGCGCTCGGCGGCCTCGACGATCGCGGCCACCTTCGCCGACGCGATGGAGATCTCGCTCATCGGGCGCGCCCCGAAGGATGCGGTCAGCTCGTCGAGGGCGCCGGCGTCCGGCGCGGTGGTCTCGCGAGCCTCGCGGTGGAGGGGATCATGAGGACGGTCCTCCATGCGGCCATGGTAGGTCGCGGCGACGTGCCGGCTCGCAAGAACGCGATCATCTTTTGGTGCGACGGGATCTCGATGAGCTCTTGTACGAGGGTGTCATCGCCGGCGCCGATCCCGTGCAAGAGCCCGGCTACGCGACGTCGACCCGCAGCATCGGCTCTTCGACGTCCTCGGGCCAGACGTCGTAGCCCTCGGCGTCGCGCAGGTTGCGCAGGACCTCGTCGAGGGTGTGGCCGAGCTCCTCCTCGGCGACCTCGCGCGCGGGCCGGCCGGGCTCGCGCCAGACCAAGGAGTGGATGAACTCGTGGTCGTGCTGGTCGCCGACCGCGACGCGCACCTCGAACCACAGCGGCTGCCAGCCGCGGTCCGCCAGCCGCGCCGAGCCGGGGTTGCGCTCCAGCCCCTCGGTGACCTCGGCGGTGGTCGGGTCGCGCAGCAGCGCATCGACGGTGACGGATTCGCCCACGGCAGGATCCTACGGCGAGGGGCGTCGCAGGCTGCCGCTGTAGCCTGCGGGGCGTGGCCGAACATCGCTATGACCCGCAGGAGATCGAGCCTCGTTGGCAGCAGGTTTGGGCCGACGAGCACACGTGGGAGGTGTCCAACGACGAGCCCGTCGACGCCGACGACACGTCCTACGTCCTCGAGATGCTGCCCTACCCGAGCGGCGAGCCGCACATCGGGCACCTCAAGGTCTACTCGGTCGGCGACGCGGTCGCGCACTTCCACCGGCGCACCGGTCGTCGCGTGCTGCATCCAATGGGCTACGACGCCTTCGGCCTGCCCGCCGAGAACCACGCGATCCGCACCGGCCAGCACCCTCGCGAGTCCACCGAGGAGGCGATTCGCTCCTTCCAGCGCCAGTTCCGCGAGTGGGGGATCTCGATCGACTGGTCGCGCGAGCTGTCGACCCACACGCCCGAGTACTACCGCTGGACGCAGTGGATCTTCCTGCAGCTCTTCCAGCACGGGCTGGCCTACCGCAAGGACGCGGCGGTCAAGTGGTGTCCCAACGACGCCACGGTCCTGGCCAACGAGCAGGTCATCGACGGACGCTGCGAGCGTTGCGGGCACATCGTCGAGGTCCGCCAGCTCGAGCAGTGGTTCTTTCGCATCACCGACTACGCCGATCAACTGGTCGAGGAGCTCGACACGATCGCGTGGCCCGAGCACGTCAAGACCATGCAGCGCAACTGGATCGGGCGCTCCGAGGGCGCCGAGGTCACGTTCCGCTGCGAGGAGCTGGGGATCGACTACCCCGTCTTCACGACGCGCCCCGACACGCTCTTCGGCGCGACCTTCTTCGTCATGGCCCCTGAGCACCCCGACATCGAGCGGCTGATCGAAGGGACCGGTCGCGAGCAGGAGGTGCGCGACTACGTCAACCACGCCGCCAGCGAGTCGCTGGAGGAGCGCGGTGACGCCGACAAGCCGAAGACCGGCGTCTTCCTGGGGCGCCACGTGATCAACCCGGTAAACGGCGAGGCGCTGCCGATGTACGTCGCCGACTACGTGCTCATGGAGTACGGCACCGGCGCGATCATGGCGGTTCCGGCCCACGATCCCCGCGACTACGCGTTCGCCCAGGCCTACGGGCTGCCGATCAAGCGCGTCATCGCCGATCCCGACGGCAGCGATGAGCTGCCCTACACCGGCGACGGCCCGCTGGTCAACTCCAACCCCGACTTCGACGGGATGTACAACCGCGAGGCGCTGGACAAGATCGTCGACTGGCTCGACCGGGAAGGCAAGGGCCACCGCTCGGTCAACTACCGCCTGCGCGATTGGCTGGTCTCCCGACAGCGCTACTGGGGCACGCCGATCCCGATCATCCACTGCCCGGTCGACGGGATGGTGCCCGTCCCCGAGGATCAGCTGCCGGTCGTCCTGCCCGACGTCACCGACTACAAGCCCAAGGGCAAGTCGCCGCTGGCCGCCGCCGAGGAGTGGGTCAACGTCACGTGCCCGGTCTGCGGTGGGCCGGCCCGTCGCGAGACCGACACGATGGACACGTTCGTCGACTCGTCGTGGTACTTCCTGCGCTACACCGACCCGCACAACGACCAGCGGGCGTTCGACCCGGAGGTCGCCAACCGCTGGATGCCCGTCGATCAGTACATCGGCGGCGTCGAGCACGCGATCCTGCACCTGCTCTACGCGCGCTTCTTCACCAAGGCGCTGGCGGACCTGGGGCAACTCGACGTGCGGGAGCCGTTCGAGCGGCTGTTCACGCAGGGGATGATCACCAAGGACGGGGCGAAGATGTCCAAGTCCAAAGGCAACGTCGTGTCGCCGGCGTCGATCGTCGACCGGTTCGGGGTGGACACCGCGCGCGCGTACACGCTGTTCATCGGCCCGCCCGACCAGGACGCCGACTGGTCCGACACCGGCGTCGAGGGCATGCACCGCTTCCTCGCCCGCCTGTGGCGGCTGTCGGCGATCGCTGCCGACGAGCTGCCCGACGTCCCGGTGCCCGACGACCTGAGCGAGGACGGGCTGCGCGTCGTGCGCAAGGCGCACTGGGCGATCGACAAGGTCACCAACGACATGGACCAGCGCTTCGCCTTCAACACGGCGATCGCGGCGGTCATGGAGCTGATCAACGAGGTCCGCCCGGAGCGGCGCGGGGACGCCGACGCCGGCAGCGTGCGCTTCGCGCTGGCGACCGCCGCGTCGCTGCTGTTCCCGTTCGCCCCGCATGTCGCGACCGACGCCTACCACCTGCTGACGGGTCGGCGGGTGTGGGAGGAGCCGTGGCCGGCGGCCGAGCAGCAGTTCCTGGAGGCCGACACGTTCGAGCTGGTCGTGCAGGTCAACGGCAAGCTGCGCGACCGCGTCGAGGCACCGGCCGACGCGTCGAAGGACCGGCTGCTGGAGCTCGCGCGCTCGCTGCCCAACGTGCAGGCTCATGTCGACGGCCAGCAGGTCGTCAAGGAGATCGTCGTGCCGGGCAAGCTGGTCAACATCGTCGTGCGAAGCTAGGGGAGCGGCGCCCCGTCGCCGGGGCGCCGGCGTGATCGGGCACGATTTCTGCGCAGGGTCGGAACGAAGCCCGCGTCCCGTGTCACACGTCTCGGCCTAGCTTGGCCGAATGCCCGATCTCAGCCGCTCCGAGCTTGCCGCTTACGCGGCGTGCGCCGTGCTCGTGGCGCTGCTGGGCTGGCGCGCGCTGCGCTCGGACGGCGGCGGTGGGACTGCGACCGCGGCCGCGTCGGGAAGCCGGTCCGCGAGCGCCGCGGGCGCGAGCTCCGGGTCGCCCGACGGTCAGTCGGGTGCCGTCACGGTCGGTGCTGCCGGCGGCACCGCCACCGTGCACGTGGTCGGCGCGGTGCACCGCCCGGGCGTCTACCGGCTGCGCCTCGGCCTGCGGGTGCAGGACGCGGTACGGCGAGCCGGTGGAGCCGCGTCCGGCGCGGATCTGCAGGCCATCAACTTGGCCGCGAAGCTCACGGATGCGCAGCAGGTGGTGGTGCCCAAGCGCGCGGTGGCGGTGCCGGGCGGGCCGGTGGGGGCCGCGGCCGGGGTCGGCCTCGGCGCTGGGTCCGGAGCTGCGACCGGTGCT
>JAOPZP010000599.1 GCA_025964055.1 Conexibacter sp. | reverse complement strand
TCGGCGAGGACGTCGAGCTGGTCACGGTCGTGGAGCCCGAGCTCTGGCCGGTGTGCGTGGACCGCAGCCAGCTCGAGCAGGTGCTCATGAACCTCGCGATCAACGCGCGCGACGCGATGCCGGCGGGCGGGCTGCTGCGCATCGCCATCGACAACGTGCACATCACGGGCGGGGGCGACGAGGAGGGCAGCATGCCACCCGGCGAGTACGTCCACCTGCTGGTCGCCGACGACGGCGTCGGCATGAGCGCCGGCACCGCCGAGCACGCCTTCGAGCCCTTCTTCACCACCAAGGCGCCGGGGGACGGGACCGGCCTGGGACTGGCGACCGTTTACGGGATCGTGATCGAGGCCGGTGGCCAGATCGACCTGGCGTCCGAGCTCGGCCGCGGGACGAGGGTCGATCTCTGGCTGCCCGCCTCCCGCGGCGCCGCGCCCGAGGCGCCGTCGCAGGAGAGCCCCGGCGCTCCCGCCGGCCGAGGCGAGCGCGTGCTCGTCGTCGAGGACGAGCACGCCGTGCGAGCGCTCGCGACGCGCATGCTGACCGCGGGCGGCTACGACGTCGTGGAGGCCGGCGGGGCGGTGGACGCGCTGGCCGTCGCGGCGGCCCATCCGCCCGACGTCCTGCTCGCCGACGTGGTCATGCCCGGGATGTCGGGCAGCACGCTCGCCGAGGAGCTGCGCAGCCGGCACCCCGAGCTGGCCGTGGTCATGGTCTCGGGCTACACCGACGACGTCACGATGCGCCACGGGCTCGCGGGACGGCGTGGCCTATTCCTCGAGAAGCCCTACACGCAGTCAGCGCTGCTGCATGCCGTCCGTGATGCCCTGGACCAGGCCGGCGCCCGGGCTCCTCAGTCGAGCAGCTCGTAGGCCGGGAGCGTCAGGAACGCCGGGAGGTCGTCCGACAGCGCGACCTGCTCGAAGACCCGCCGCGTGTCCTGCGGGCGACCCTTCTCCCACGTCTCGTCGCCGACCTCGGCCCGGATGCGCGCCATCTCCTCGTCGAGGACCTCGCGGACCAGCTCGCGGGTGACGGTGCGCCCGTCGTCGAGCTTCGCGCCGTGGCGGATCCACTGCCAGACCAGCGAGCGCGAGATCTCGGCGGTGGCGGCATCCTCCATGAGGTTGTTGATCCCCGCCGCGCCGCGGCCGCCCAGCCAGAACGAGATGTACTGGAAGCTGACGCTCACGTCGCCGCGCAGGCCCTCGGCCGTCACCCCGCCCGGAGTCGCGGCCGCGTCGAGCAGCTGCTCGACGGTGACGTCGACCTCCGGACGCTGGCGGTCGATCTGGTTGGCCTTCTCGCCGAGCACCGCGTCGAACTCCTCCATCGCGACGCCGACGACATCCGGATGGGCGACCCAGGTGCCGTCGAAGCCGGCTTCGGCCTCGCGCTGCTTGTCGGCGTGCACGGCCTGGATCGCGCGCTCGTTGGCCTCCGGGTCCTTCCGCGAGGGGATCAGCGCGGCCATGCCGCCCATCGCAAATGCGCCGCGCTGGTGGCACGTCTTGACCAGCAGCTCGGTGTAGGCGCGCATGAACGGCACCGTCATCGTGATCTGCTTGCGGTCGGGCAGCACGAAGGCCGGGTCCTCGGGGAAGGCCTTGATCATCGAGAAGATGTAGTCCCAGCGCCCGGCGTTGAGCCCGTAGGAGTGATCGCGCAGCTCGTAGAGGATCTCGTCCATCTGGAACGCCGCCGGCAGCGTCTCGATGAGCACGGTCGCGCGCATCATCCCGTGCGGCACGCCGAGGGCCTCCTCGGAGAAGGTCAGCACGTCGTTCCAGAGGCGGGCCTCGAGGTGGTGCTCCATCTTGGGGAGATAGAGGTACAGGCCGCGGCCCTGCTCGTGCAGGCGCGCTGCGTTGCGGAACGCGTAGAGCCCGAAGTCCACCAGCGCGCCGGCCACGGGCTCGCCGCCGGAGCGGATGTGCTTCTCGGGGAGGTGCCAGCCGCGCGGACGCACCAGCAGCGTCGCGACGTCGTCGCCGAGCTCGTAGTGGCGTCCGTCGGAGGCGTCGTACGTGATCGTGCCCTCGATCGCGTCGGTGAGGTTCACGTGGCCCTCCACCTGGTTGCGCCAGGTCGGCGAGTTGGCGTCCTCGAAGTCCGCCATGAAGCCCTTGGCGCCCGAGTTGAGCGCGTTGATGACCAGCTTGCGATCGGTGGGTCCCGTGATCTCCACGCGGCGGTCGGCGTAGTCGGCCAGCGGAGCCGCGACCTGCCAGGACGCGTCCTCGCGGATCGCGCGCGTCTCCTCCAGGAAGCCGGACGGAGCCGGCCGCTGCCGGCGCGCGGCGAGCAGCTCGTCGCGCCGGGCGCCGAACCGGGTGTGAAGCTCCTCCACGAACGCCAAGGCGTCGGGGGAGAGGACGTCGGCGAGGTGGTCGCCCGGAGGCGGTGCAACATCGAGGCTCATAGGGGCCTGTCTCCTAGCTGTGTTCAATGTCAGATCGCAAGTGGGTGGAGGGCAGGATGCCCTCGACGCGGTGCCGGGTGCCGTCGTGCGCGGTCTCGACCTTCCAGATCGGCGCCTCGGACTTGAGGCGGTCGATTATCGCCCGCGCTCCGGCGAACGCCTCGGGCCGGTGCGGCGCCGAGGCGGCGACGATCACGCTCGGCTCGCCCAGGGCGACGTCGCCGGTGCGGTGCTCGACGGCGACGGCGCAGAGCCCGTGGCTCGCGGCGACCTCCTCGGCGATCGCGTGCAGCCGCTCGTGCGCCATGTCGGCGTAGGCCTCGTAGGAGAGCGTCGGCACCTCGCGCGTCACGCCCTCGAAGATCACGACCGCCCCCGCCCGCTCGTCGCGGACCGCGGCCGACAGCGCGGCGAGGTACAGCGGGCCGGGCGTGATGCGGATGTGTCGCACGGCGCCGCCTCCGCCGCTCACGGGCGGGATCAACGCGACCTCGTCGTCCGGGCGGACCCGCTGCCTCGCCGTGGCGTAGGTGCGGTTGATCGCCACGACGCACTGGCCGGCCTGCAGCGAGCCGACGGGCGTCGACGTCATCGCCGCGAGCAGGTCGCCGACCGACGCGTCCTCGGGGAGGTCCACGTCGACGTGGTCTGCGCCGGCCCGCTCGCGGAGCCCGGCGAAGAGTCGAACGGAGATGCGCACCTCTTCGAGCCTAGGGACCGACACCCGCCGCCTCCGGATTGTGCCCTCGCGGTGTGACCGCAAATCTATCGCCCGCACTGGGCCCTTGGTATTCACTGCCGGCGGACTGCTCGCCCCAGGTGACTGCGAGCTTCGCGTGCCGTGGACATGACTCAGTGAGTGACAAAGGAGCGACAGTGGGCAGACAACTGGAGCGCGAGGCTCTCGTCGATGTGGCGCTCGGCAACGAGCCGGCCGACACCGTCATCCTCGGAGGGCGTCTCGTCGACGTCCACACCGCGCAGATCCGCAACGAGGGCGTCGCGATCAAGAACGGGCGCGTCGCCGCCCTCGGCGACGTGGGCTACACGCGCGGCGACGACACCGAGGTCATCGAGGCCGACGGGTCCTACCTGGTGCCTGGCCTGGTGAACCCGCATCTTCACCAATGGCACACCTACACCAACTGCACCGTGTTCGCGCTGACGAACCTGCTGCATGGCACGACGGCGGTCGCCGACGGCTTCTACGGCCACGCCATCCTCACCGGCATCAAGTCGGTGCGGTTCTTCTTGGACGAGCTGCTGGCCACGCCGGTCAAGCCGATCTTCCTCGCCCCGACGATGGCCTACACGCAGAACCGGTTCCTCGGGCTGCCGCTGTCGCCGAACGCGCCCTCGTCCGACGACCTGTTCACGATGCTCGACTGGCCGGAGACGGTCGGCCTCGAGGAGACCGGGTACGAGCTGCTCTTCGACAAGGAGCGCCGCGACCCGGTGATCCTGGAGATCATCGAGGAGGCGCTGCGCCGCGGCAAGGTCGTCACCGGCCACGGCGCCGGGCTGACCGGCGACCGCGAGCTGAACGCCTTCGTCGCTGCGGGCCTGATGAACGACCACGAGATCGTCGGCGCCGACGAGGCGCGGCGCAAGGCCGAGCTCGGCCTGGTCGCCCACATCCGCGAGGGCGCCGGGTGCGAGGACACGTCCCAGGTCGTGCGCGCCATCACCGAGCTGGGCCTGTCTTCGCGGGCCTTCAACCTCTGCTCCGACGTCGTCACCCCCGAGGCGATGATCAACACCGGGTCCCAGGACAACGGCATCCGCGTGGCCGTGCGCAACGGCCTCTCGCCGCTGACGGCCATCCAGATGTCGACGATCCAGCCCGCGGAGTTCTTCCGCGTCAACCACGACATCGGCTCGATCACCCCCGGCCGGCTCGCCGACATCGTGTTCGTCGACGACCTCGCCGACTTCTCGATCTCGCGCGTCATGGCCAACGGGAAGGTCTGGGTCTCCGAGGGCAAGCTCGTCCAGGAGGCGACCCAGCCCGAGTACCCGTCGTGGCTCTACGAGACCATGCACCTGCAGCGGCCCGTCACGGCGCAGGACCTCCGCGTGGAGGTCCCCGCGGGCGACACCGTCGCCACGGTTCGCACGATCGCGATCAGCGCCGGCTCGCTGGTCAGCGTGGAGCAGCAGGAGGACCTGGCGGTCCAGGACGGCAACGTCAAGCCCGACGCTGAGCGCGGCATCAACAAGGTCGCGATGATCGACCGCGTCGCCGGCAGCGGCGACGTCGGGATCAGCTTCGTCCAGGGCTTCGGCCTGCGGGACGGCGCGATCGGCTGCAGCGCCAACGTGTTCAACCAGCAGATCGTCGTGGTCGGCGCCAACGAGGAGGACATGGCGGTGGCCGCCAACGCCATCGCCGAGATGGGTGGCGGCTTCGTGGCCGTGCTCGACGGCAAGGTCGTCGCCGACTTCCCGACGCCGCTGAACGGCATCGTGTCCGACCTGCCCTACGACGAGAGCGAGGCGCGCGTCGACAACCTGCTCTCGGTCTGGCGCTCGATGGGCTGCGAGCTCACGACGCCGCAGATCAACCTCGAGTTCATCACGCTCGTGACGATCCCCGAGCTGCGCATCTCCACCAAGGGCCTGGCGATCGTGGGCACCGACTCCTACGAGTTCGTCGAGACGGTCGTGTCGTCGGGCGTCGGGGCGGGCAGCCGATGAGGGCCCTCGTCTGGAACGGGCCGGGTGCGCTGGCGCTGGAGACGCGCCCCGAGCCCGAGCCCGCGCCCGGCGAGGTCCTGCTGAAGGTCCTCACCGTCGGCATCTGCGGCTCGGAGGTCGAGGGCTACCTCGGCGAGAGCGCCATCCGCAAGCCGCCGCTGATCATGGGCCACGAGTGCGCCGGCGAGGTCGTCGCGGTCGGCGAGGACGTGACGGGCGTGGCGCCCGGCGAGCGGGTCTCGCTGAACCCGCTGCTCTCGTGCGGTCGGTGCCCGCGCTGCCGTGAGGGTCAGCAGCAGCAGTGCCCCGAGCGTCAGCTCGTCGGGGCCCAGCGTCCCGGGGCGTTCGCCGAGTACGTGGCCGTCCCGGCGGAGAACGTCTACGTCCTCCCGCCCGGCACCAGCGAGGTGGCGGGCGCCGTCACCGAGCCGCTCGCCTGCTGCATCCACGCCGTGGACCGCTCCGGGATCGGCATCGGCGGCCGTGCGGCCGTGATCGGCTTCGGCTCCCTGGGCGTGCTGCTGACGCAGGCGCTGCAGTGGGCCGGGGTCGAGGAGATCGTCGTCGTCGAGCCGGATGCGGGGCGGCGCGCGATCGCTCAGGGCTTCGGGGCGACCGCCGCCCTCGACCCCGCCGCGGCCGCCGAGGCCGGCGGCGCGCTGGACGTGGCGTTCGACACGGTCGGCAAGGGCGTGACGCGCGCGCTGTCGGTCGATCTCCTGCGGACCGGCGGCAGCGCGGTGCTGCTCGGCCTCCACGACGCGGGGTTCCCCATCGACGGCAACGCGTTCCTGCGTCGTGAGCTCACGATGATCTCGTCCTACGCGTACAACCGCACGTCCTTCGCGCGCGCGGTCGACGTCCTGCCCCGGGTCGGCCTCGACGGCTGGATCACCTTCGGTGGCCTCGAAGACGGGCCGAGCTCGTTCAAGACGCTCATCGAGGATCCCACCGGTCCGCCCAAGATCATGATGCGCCCGTGAGCGACGCCGCTGCTGAGCAGCCGACCCCCGAGCGGGTCGCGATCGTCACGGGCGGGGGCAAGGGCATCGGCCGCGCCGCGTCGCTCGCGCTGGCCGCCGGGGGGGCGCGCGTCGTGGTCGCCTACCGGTCCGACGACGCGGCCGCTGCCGCGACGGTGCAGGACATCGTCGCGGCCGGCGGGGACGGGTTCGCCTTCCGCGCCGATGTGACCGAGGAGGATGACGTCGCCGCCCTGGTCGCCGCGGTGCTCGAGCGCTACGGACGGCTCGACATCCTGGTCAACAACGCCGGTTTCGCCGACCAGGCGAAGATCACGGAGGTGTCGCGCGAGCTCTGGGACCGGACGCTCCACGGCAACCTGACCAGTGCGTTCCTGTGCACGCGGGCGGTCATCCCGATCATGAGCGAGCAGGGGTACGGCCGGATCGTCAACGTGTCGTCGCAGGCGGGGCGCAGCGGGGGCCTCACCGGACCGCACTACGCCGCCGCGAAGGCGGGGATGATCGCGCTCACGAAGTCGATCGGCCGCGCCTACGCCGGCGTGGGGATCACCAGCAACGCGGTGGCCCCCAACTACACCGAGACCGAGCTGCTCGACCGGCTGGGCGTCTCGGAGCGGCGCGAGCAGCTGTTCGCCGCCATTCCGATGGGACGGTTCGCCAAGCCCGAGGAGGTCGGCGCCGTGATCGCCTTCCTCTGCAGCGATGCCGCCGCGTACGTCACCGGCGAGGTCGTCGGCATCACCGGCGGCGTGTGAGCCGGCGCGGCGCCGGCCGGTTTCGGCCGGGCCACGTGACCACAAGCTGTCGCTCACCGGCGGCCCCTGGGACGCTCGTTCGTCGTGTCACTGTAAGTCACTACGAAGGGTTCGGAAGCAGATGCACATGAATGATGCGGCACGCATCGACGCGTTGCGGCAGGAGATGGCTCAGGCGGGGCTGGACGCGCTCGTGGTCACGCGCACGGGCGGCATCGCGTATCTCGCCGGCGTGCTGGTGCCGTGGCGGACGGCGATCGTCGTCACGCCCGACGCCGACCCCGAGCTCATCACGGTCCGCAACGACGTCTTCCGCGTGCTGGACCAGACGTGGATCCAGTCGCACCGCACCTGGGAGATGGACAACCCGGACGGCTTCGCGCAGGTCGTGGTCGACGCGCTCAAGGCCAAGGGGCTCGAGCGCGGCCGGATCGGCGTCGACCTCGTGACCGCCGCCCATCCGGGCGCCCTGAGCGCGTCCGAGTACCTCGTGTGGAAGGACGGGCTGCCCGACGCCGAGCTCGTCAACGGGATCGCCGTCCTGGACCGCATCATGATCATCAAGGACCACTCCGAGATCGAGGCGCTGCGGCGCGCCGCGGAGATGGCCGACCTCGGCATGGAAGCGGCGTTCGACGCCATCGCACCGGGCGTCACCGACCTCCACGTGGCGGGCGTCGCGGAGGCCGCGATGCGCTCGGCCGGCAGCGAGTTCGTGTGGAGCGTGACCGGGACCGAGGTCGGCTCGGGCTACCGGCAGCGCTACGAGGCCGGCTTCACGGTCGCCGCTTCGGACAAGCGCATCCAGCGCGGGGACATCGTCACCGTCGACGTCCATCCCATGTACCGCTGCTACCTGGGCGACCTCGCCCTCAACGCGGTCGTCGGAGAGCCGACGCCTGAGCAGCTCCGGCTCGAGGCCGCGTGGAAGGCCGTCGCCGACTCCATCTTCGCCGAGCTTCGCCCGGGCGCCGTGATCAGCGACATCTCGCGCATCGCCCGCGAGGTCTCCGAGTCAGACGAGTACGGCCGTCACACCATCCCGTTCTTCGGCCACGGCCTCGGCACGGACGCGCGCATCCCGCCGATCATCAGCGAGGCCAACGACGCCAAGCTCGAGAAGGACATGGTCTTCGAGGTGCTCGTCCAGACCACGGTTCCGCACATCGGCGGCCTGCGCCTCGAGACGGCGGTGCACATCACCGACGACGGCTTCGAGCACCTCAACAAGTGCCCGGTGGAGCTCCGCGTCCTCGACGCCGAGAAGCCCCTGAAGTTCTGAGCGGGGCCCTTTTTGGGCCCGCCGGCGTGACCACAACCTTCCCGTGACGC
The DNA here is from genome assembly GCA_025964055.1 of Conexibacter sp. Classification (GTDB taxonomy): domain Bacteria; phylum Actinomycetota; class Thermoleophilia; order Solirubrobacterales; family Solirubrobacteraceae; genus Baekduia. The sequence goes on along the minus strand of JAOPZP010000599.1, from coordinate 1,518 downwards.
GCGCCGGCTGAAACGCTGACGACAAGTATCTGTTTTAACAGTCTGACAGTGAGGATCTGATGTATTCGAGCAATATGATGGTCGATTGGCAGGGGACGCTCGACTTCAACCGGCTCCGTGAGGCCCGGTTCGCTCGGGCTCGCAAGGAGCTGGAGTTGAACGACTTCGGCGCGATCCTCACGATGGACGGCTGGAACACCAAGTACGTGACCGGCACGTATACGCCGCAGTGGACGATCGGCTACTCCGGCGTTCGCTATGCGCTGTTCCCGCGCGAGGGCCCGCCGATCCTGTTCGAGCAGGGCGACATCGGCCACCTGACGCGGACGTACTCGCCCTGGCTTCCGCCGGAGAACATCAAGCCGGCCATCACCGCCGGTGGCTACGTCTCGCTCGCGGCGGGCAGCGTCGCGCACAAGGACAGCCTGCGGGCCCTGGCGGCGCAGATCCGCGACGAGCTGACGGCCCTGGGCCTGCAGAACGAGCGCCTCGGCATCGACGTCGGTGACATCGGCGTCCTGACCGCGCTGACCGACGTGGGACTCGACGTCTCCACCGACGGCGCGGCCGCCATGCTCAACGCCCGCAAGATCAAGACGCCCGACGAGGTCGAGTGCATCCGCATGGCCACCCGTATCGGCGAGTCGATGTTCGCCGCGCTCAAGGACTCGCTGCACCCCGGCGTCTCCGAGCGTGAGGTCCTGGCCAACATGATCCACAGCGCCTACACGCGCGGCGCCGAGGTGTACAACGGCGTGATCGTCGAGTCGGGCCCGACCACGGCGCCGAACCTGCGCCACACCGCCGGTCGCCTGATCGGTCCCGGCGACATGGTCTACGCCGACGTCTACAACACCAACTGGAACGGCTACACGACGTGCTACTACCGCACGTTCAGCCTCGGTGAGCCCAAGAAGGAGACGGTCAAGGCCTACGACCGGGCGCTGAAGTGGCTGCTCAACGGCATCGACGCATGCCGCCCGGGCAACACGACGCGCGACATCGCCGAGCAGTTCCCGAGCGCCCAGGAGGCGTGGGGCTACCCGGACGAGCACCACGGCACCGCCAACCTGTGGGGCCACGGCGTCGGCATGGCGCTGTACGAGCCGCCGCTGGTGTGGCGTGGCGTCTCCATGGACCACCCCCTGACCCTCGAGGAGGGCATGGTGGTCGCGCTCGAGACCCAGGACTACGACGGACTCGGCCAGGGCGTGCGGATCGAGGAGGTCGTGCGGATCACGGCTGACGGTCCCGAGGTCCTGACCAAGTGGCCCATCGACCAGATCTCCGTTGTCGACATCTAGGCGCCTGCCGCCGCGGTGACCCCGCCGGCCGCCGCCCAGCAGGGGCCCGCCCGTGTGCTCGTGGCCCCGGACTCGTTCAAGGGGACGTTCACCGCGGCGCAGGTCGCCGAGGCGGTCTCGGCGGGCGTCGCCGAGACCGCGGTCGCCGTGCCGCTCCCCGTGGCCGACGGGGGCGAGGGCACGATGGACGTCCTGCTCCAAGCGCTGGGCGGCG
>JAOPZP010000273.1 GCA_025964055.1 Conexibacter sp. | reverse complement strand
ACCGCCGGTCAGCAGCAGGCCGGCGCCTCCTGCCGCCCCGGCGCCCAGCACGCCGCGGCGGGTCAGCTTGCCCTCGTGCACGTCGGCCTCCCGTGTCGTGTTTCAGCTCGTGCCAACCGCAACGCGGCGGCGGCCCGAAACATGCGCGACGCACTCGTAACCGATCAGGACGATCGCAGGCGGCACCGTCGCGGGGATCGTGTCGACGACCAGGAACAGCTGGTCCCACGCGTAGGAGACCACCAGCAGCGCGGCGGCGGCGATCAGCTGGCTGCGCCCCTCGAGCGCCAGGATCCCGCCCAAGACTGCGGCGGCGAAGAAGTCGCCGTAGCCGAGGCTGGCGAAGCCGAAGCTCGCCGACTGCAGCTGCGGCAGCCCGGCGCCGGGAGCGGCCGCGATCAGCACCGCGTTGGGCGCCTGCAGCTGGTTGCCGAAGACGAGGATCGCGTCGGTGATCGCCATCGCGACCAGCCCGAGCTTCAGCAGCGTCAGCGGCGCCGCGCCGGCGAGCAGGCGCCCGAGCGTGACGCAGGAGCCGACGATCAGCGCGGTCGCCGCCAGCTGGCCGGCCCGCGTCGTCTGGTCGGCCCAGGCCAGCGCCAGCAGCGGGGCGGCCAGCGGTGCCAGCCACCAGCGCGCGCCGTGCATCGCCCACCCGAGCGCGAGCGCGCAGCCCGGCGGGATCAGCAGCAGCGCCACCCAGGTCAGGACGTCGGCGCTCTGGGGCAGCAGGTTGATCGCGACGATCACGATGGCGATCGACAGCGGCAGGACGAGCGCCCACCAGCCTCCGCGGAAGCGCTGCAGGAAGCGCGGGACGCCCGCGGCCGGCAGCACCACGCAGAGGGCCTGCGCGACGGTCAGCACGAGGTTGTCGAACCCGAACCACACGGAATGCACGACCGTAGCGTTCGCACGGCGCGCCGGCGGAGAGGCGTGCGACACCGGAACGGTGTCCGGGGTCCCATCCCCGATGCTGGACGCCACCGCCCCGAAGTCGCTGCCGCCGCGGGCCTCCGTCCGTGAGTGATGCTTGGGAGCACGAACGGCGACGCCCCGGTGCTTCCCCATTACTCGGCCGTACGGGTCCGAACTTGCGCGCGAACGGCACCGACCAGCACAGCCGCTAGCGTCCCGCCGCGATGGCGTCCTCCCCCGTCTCCCGGCTGCGCACCGTGCACGCCACGCGCTACGTGCTGCCGCTGCGCGAGGGCGGGTCGATGCCCGGGCTCGTCGAGGCCGACGACGACGGCCTCTACGTCGTGAAGTTCCGCGGCGCCGGACAGGGGCTCAAGGCGCTCGTCGCCGAGGTCATCGTCGGCGAGCTGGCCCGCGCGCTGGACCTCGCGGTTCCCGAGATCGTCGTCGTGGACGTCGATCCGCTCCTGGCCGCCGCCGAGCCCGACCCCGAGATCCAGGAGCTCGTCGAGGCCAGCGGTGGCGGCAACGCCGCGCTGGACTTCCTGCCCGGCGCGCTGCCGTTCTCCCCCGCGGCGCCGGTCGGCGTGACGCCCGAGCTCGCGGCCGACGTGGTGTGGCTGGACGCCCTGACCGCCAACGTCGACCGCACGCCGCGCAACCCCAACATGTTGATCTGGCACGGCCGTCTGTGGCTCATCGACCACGGCGCCGCGCTCTACCAGCACCACGGTCCGAAGTGGCCCGAGGGCGCGGCGGCCGCCGGCTTCCCCCTGATCGCCGACCACGTCCTGCTGCCGTTCGCCGGCTCGATCCTCGACGCCGACGCGCGGCTCGCGCCCAAGGTCGATCCACAGACCGTCGCGACGACCGTCGCGTCGGTGCCCGACGACTGGCTCGGCGACGACCCGGCGGCCGCCCGCGCCGCGTACCTGACCTACCTGGACGAGCGCCTGACCGCGCCGCGCGCGTTCGCCGCCGAGGCCGAGGAGGCGCGCCGTGCCCACGCCTGACGCCTTCCAGTACGCCATCTGGCGCGTGCTGCCCGACGTCGAGCGCGGCGAGGCGGTCAACGTCGGCGTCGTCGTCTACTGCCGCCGGCGGTCGTTCCTGGCCGCGCGCGTCGAGCTGGACGAGCCGCGCCTGAAGGCGCTGGCGCCGGGGCTGGACACGGCGGCCCTGCGTCTGCACCTCGACGGCCTGGTCCGCGTCGCCGCGGGCGACCCGGAGGCCGGCGCGATCGCCGCGCTGCCGCAGTCGGAGCGCTTCGGCTGGCTCACCGCCGCGTCGAGCACGATCGTCCAGCCCTCGCCGATCCACACCGGCATGTCCGACGATCCGGACGGCCTGCTGGACCGGCTGTTCACGCGGCTGGTGGCCGCGCCGCGGTAGGGCGCCAGACACGAGTACCCGCCGGTCGTCCGCGGAGGCTGCGCGACCCGGCACTTCGCGGCAACGCGGGTCGTCCGCGGAGGCGGTGGCCGGCGTCTGGGACTGGCGTCGTGGGCGCCGGGGGAGTGCGCGGCGTTGGATGGGCGTCGTGGGTCGACCCCGGTTGATGGCGTGTGCTCGCATCCCGGCCGGGGTTCGGGGATCAGTGACGAGAACGCGCGCTGAGCGGAGCGCAGGCCGAGCGGTCGTCCGCCGGCGCGGGCCGGGTGGGCCTGTTGGCGGACGTGAGACGTCCGCAGACGGGCCCACCGAGGTCTGGGCGGCGCGTGCGCGCGAGGTGGGCCCGTTCGCGGACGCCATTGGTCCGCCAACAGGCCCACCCCACCCGATGCCCCCCTCGGCCGGGGGTGGGCCCGAAGAGCGCGGTCCCACCGCGCCAAACAGGCCCACCCTCACCCGATGCCGCCCCTCCGGCCGGGGTGGGCCCGAAGAGCGCGGTCCCGCCGCGCCGAACAGGCCCACCCTCACCCGATGCCGCCCGAGAGACCGGACGGCCGGCGCCCCCGCCGGCGCGTGTTTCCGTCACCGATCCCCCGGACCCCGCCGGCGCCACGGACCGCGCCCGAGCGGAACGCGGCGAGGCCGGCACCGCGAAGGCGCGGGCAAACCCGCCGGCAGCCCGTGGAGGCCCACCACGCCAGTCCCCCACGCCCGCCAATCAGCCCCGGCCCGACGCCCTGCTCTACCGCCCCGCCGGCGCGATCGCGTGGTTGGCGTGGATCATGTCGTAGGGGTCGTACTGCGCCTTGATGACCTGCAGGGCGGCGAACGCGTCGGTCCCGAACGCCGTGCTCGTGTCGGTGGGGTGCTCGGCGAAGTTGAGGTAGGGCCGCGTCGCCTTCCAGGGCTCCAGCGCCGCCTTGACCTGCGCGAGCCGCGGCGGGATCGCCGCCGCCATCTCCGGCGTCATCGGCGTGCCGACGGCGAACAGGATGTAGGCCGCCTCCAGCCGCCCGCAGGCGCCCGCGCCGGCCGGGATGCGCGACAGCGCGCCGCCGATGTGACGCAGCTCGACCGCCAGCAGCGACGAGCCCGATTCGTGGCCGGCGACGGCGACGAGCTGGTCGATCGCCTCGGCCGGCAGCTCCTCGAGCATCTGGTGGTCGCCGATGCCGGGGACCGGGTGCTCGGGGTCCATGTGCAGGTGGCTGAGCGCGGCCGGGGGCGCCATGGCGAACAGGTCGATCTCAGGCTCCAGCGCGCGCAGCGGGGCCAGCACTTCCTCGGCGTAGGCCGCCGACCCGAGGACCGCGCCGTCGATCACGACGAACTGGCGGCCGCGAACGATCTCCGGGATCTCGGGCACCGGCGGGACCTGCAGGATGCGGGCCGAGGTCGTGACCGACTCGGGCGCATCGAGCGTCCACTCGCGCCAGGCATGCAGGATCTCGCTCGCGCGCTCCCACGGCCACAGCATCGCGCCGGCGTACAGCTCGGGCACGTCGAAGAGCTGCAGCTCCATCGCGGTGATGATCGCCACGCTGCCGGTGCCGCCGCGCAGCGCCCAGAACAGCTCCGGGTTGCGCTGGTGGTCGCACGTCAGCTCCTGGCCGTCGGCGGTGACGACCTCGAGCGAGATGATGCTGTTGCAGCACAGGCCGAACGTGCGGGCCATCCAGCCGATGCCGCCGCCCAGGCAGAAGCCGACGAGGCCGACGTCGGGCGAGGAGCCGCCCAGCGCGGCGAGGCCGAGCTCCGACGCGGGGGCCGTGAGATCGCCGCACAGCGCGCCGGCCTCGACGCGGGCGCGACGCCGCTCGGCGTCGATCCGCACGCCGCGCATGAGCTTGGTGTTGAGCAGGATGCTGTCCTGCAGGCCGCTGCGCGCCTGGGCGTTGTGGCCGGTGCCCTGCGGCGCGACGCGCAGCCCGGCCTCGCGGGCGAAGCGCACGACGGCGGCGATGTCCTGCGCGGTCCGCGGCACCGCGACGAGCGCGGGCTGCTGGTCGACGAGCAGGTTCCACGCCTGGCGGGCGTCGTCGTAGCCGGCGTCGCCGGGGGCGTGGATGTCGCCGGAGAACTGCCGGCGGAGGGTGTCGAGCTCGACGGTGGGACGGGCGGTGAAGATCACGAGGGGCCTCTTGGGGAGTCAGGGGAGAGGAGTCCCGAGGATCCTGGCGGCGCCCACCCTGTCGCGCATCAGGGATGTCCCCCATCCGCTCGTGCGGCTGCCTCCCGTGGGGTTACCCGTACCAGCCGCCGCCGCGGCGGCCCGCCGACCGGCTCAGCGCGGCGTCGCGGCGACCGTGCCGACCCGCTCGGCGCCCATCCGCCGCTCGCGCCGCAGCGCCCGCATGTAGTCGTCGTAGTCGACCTGGATCGTGTGCCGCTTGGAGGCCACGTAGCGGCGGCGCATGCGGGCGCGCTCGCGGCGGATCGAGCGCCGCATCTCGTGCCGGCTCGGCAGCGCGTGCCGGCCCTCGAGGTGGTCGGCGACCAGCTCCGACTGCCGCTCGGCGATCGGCATGATCGCCCCGAGCGGCTGGACCAACCCCACGAAGAACAGGCCCGGCAGGTCGGGGTGGAACACGTGGCGGTAGAGCGGGACCTCGTTGTCGGGCGCCGCGAGCACCGCCGGATCCAGGAACGGGAACGTGATCCGGTAGCCGGTGCAGTAGATGACGAGGTCGGCGTGGACCGAGGTGCCGTCGACGAACCGCACGCGATCGCCCTCGAGCGCGGCGATGTTGGGCTTGGGCGTGATCGCCCCGTGCGCGAGTCGGTCGAGGATGCGTCCCGAGATCGTCGGGTGCGCCTGGGCGAAGCGGTGGTCGGGGCGCGGCAGGCCGTAGGTCTCCATCGACCCGACCGCCAGGCGCAGCATCAGCCGGAACAGCGGGAACCGCACCCAGCCCGGCACCCACTCCGCGCCGCCGATCTGGTCGATCGGGCGGCCGAACAGGTACTTGGGGATCACGTGCGCACCGCGGCGCGCCGCCAGGTACGTGCTCTTGGCCGCGTAGGAGGCGTCGACCGCGATGTCCATCGCCGAGTTGCCCATCCCGAGCACGACGACGTCGCGCCCGGCGAGTTGGTCCTCGGTCCGGTAGTGGTGGGCGTGCAGCTGCTCGCCCTCGAACGTGTCGTGGCCGGGGAACGGCGGCTCGGGCGGGCGTGGGTCCCAGTGGTGGCCGTTGGCGACGACGACCGCGTCGTAGGCGACGGTCTCGCCGCCGGCGAGGCGCACGTCCCAGCCGCCGCCGTCGCGGCGCGCGACGTCCTCGACGGCGGTGCCGAAGCGGATGCGGTCGCGGAAGCCGAAGTGGTCGACGTAGGCGTCGAAGTAGGCGGCGATGTGCGTGTGGTGCGGGAAGTCGGGATAGGACGCGGCCATCGGGAAGTCCGAGTACTCCATCCGCTCCCGCGACGTGTTGATGTGCAGTGACCTGTACGACGACGACATCCCGTTGACGTTGCCGAAGACCCAGTTGCCGCCGACGCGGTCAGACGTCTCGTAGACGTCGAACGGGATCCCGCGCTCGTGCAGCACCTTGGCGGCGGCGATCCCGCTGGATCCCGCGCCGATGACGCACACCCGGGGCAACGCTCGCTCGGCCATGGCGCGACGCTACGCCCACGCGACGGCGACGACAACCGAACCCACGAACCTGACGTTCACGTAAGAAACAAGTTCGGGTAGCATCGAACCAGATGTCCGCCAGTCCCACGCCCTCCTCCGCCCGGCGCCGCCGCCTGGGCGTCGACGCCGACCACGAGCACTACAAGTGGTGGGCTCTGAGCTGCACGAGCCTCGGCATGCTCCTGGCGACGGTGAACTCCGGCACGCTCGTGATCGCCCTCCCCGACCTGGAGCGGGCGCTGGGCGTCGGGCTGCTCACGCTCGTCTGGGTGATCCTCGCCTTCATGATCGCCTCGACGGTCCTGGTCCTGACCTTCGGCCGGCTGAGCGACCTCTTCGGCCGCAAGCGCGCGTTCGTCGCCGGCTTCGCGGTCTTCACGCTCGCGTCGTTGGGCGCCGGCTTCGCCACCGGCGGCACGGACCTCATCCTCTGGCGGATCGTCCAGGGCATCGGCGGCGCGCTGCTGTTCGCCAACGCCTCGGCGCTGGTCACCGACGCGTTCCCGCGCGAGCAGCTCGGCGTCGCGATGGGCACCAACGTGATGGTCGCGGGCATCGGCCTGGTGCTCGGGCCGGTGCTCGGCGGCGCGCTGGTTGCGATCTCGTGGCACTGGGTCTTCTGGTTCAACGTCCCGCTCGGGGTAGTGGGGACGCTGTGGGCCGCGATCGTCCTCCAGGAGCTGGTCCGCCCTGAGGAGGATCGGCGCTTCGACTGGTGGGGAACCGTCACCTTCGTCGTAGGCCTCACCGGGCTGACGCTGGGCATCTCGCGCGGCGGCATCGTCGGCTGGAACGACGCGCTGACGATCGGCTCGCTGATCGCAGCGGTCGTCCTGCTGCCGGCGTTCATCCTGGTCGAGCGCCGCGCCCCCGCGCCGATGCTCGACCTGTCGCTCTTCGCCGACCGCGGGTTCGCGGCCGCCACCGGCGCGGCGTTCCTCTCGGGCCTGTCGCGCTTCGCGCTCACCTTCGTGTTCGTCCTGTACTTCCAGGGCGCGCTCGGCGACGACCCGATCCTCGCCGGCG
>JAOPZP010000565.1 GCA_025964055.1 Conexibacter sp. | reverse complement strand
TGAGCGTTCAGGAGGAGTCGTCTCCGGCCGGGTCGGCCGGCGGCATCGCCGACGTGGTCGTCGGGCTCGCCCGCGAGCATGGCGACGAGGCCCTCGCGTGCTTCGCCGGCGCCTACCTGCGCCGCGGAATGGGCATCGACGGCCGCAGCGCCGAGCCCGAGGAGCTGCTCGCCGAGGTCCGCGGCGCGTTCGCCCTGGCCGACGCGCGCGTCGGGGCCGCCGCCGCCGTCCGCGCGTTCACACCGACCCGGGCCGAGCACGGCTACGAATCCGACGGCTCGGTCGTCGAGACGACCACCGACGACCTGCCGTTCCTCGTGGACTCGATCGCCGCCGAGCTGCAGGCGCGCGGCCTGAGCATCGTCCGGGCGATCCACCCGGTCGTCGGCGTGCGCCGCGACGCCGAGGGCCACATCACCGCCATCGAGCATCCGCGGGACGCCCCGCGCGAGTCGGTCATGCACTTCGACCTCGACCGCCGGCTCAGCCCCGAGGAGCTGGCCGACATCGAGGACGCCGCCCGCCACGTCCTGGCCACGGTCCGCGCCGTGGTCGGCGACTTCCCGGCGCTGCGGGCTGGGCTCGAGCACCTCGCCGAGATGATCCGGGAGGGCGAGCAGCGTCTCGGCTCGCCCGAGGACGCCGAGGAGGCCGCCGCGTTCCTGCGCTGGGCCGGCGACGACCACTTCGTCTTCCTGGGCTACCGCGAGGACGAGCTCGGCGCTCGCCGACCACCGCAAACCGGGGAGCCCGGCGCTCGGCGCGGCGATCGCGACGGCGAACGCCTCCGCGCCGTGCCCGGCACCGGCCTGGGGCTGCTGCGCGAGCACCGCGAGGCCGGGGAGCTGCGCGCGCCCGCGCACGACCCGCCCGCCGGCGAGCCGGGTGAGGACGAGGTCCTGACGATCACCAAGACGCATGCGCTCTCGCCCGTCCACCGGCGCGACCCGATGAACGCGCTGATCGCGCGGCGCTTCGACGACGACGGCCACGTGGTCGGCGAGGCGCGCCTGCTCGGCCTCTTCACCTCGCGCGCATACGCCGAGCCGGCGTCCACCACGCCGCTGCTGCGCCGCAAGCTGCGCCAGATCCTCGAGGCCGAGGACCTCATCGACGGCTCGCACGACGCCAAGGCCGCGATCGCGCTCTTCGACGCGTTCCCCAAGGGCGAGCTGTTCGCGGCGCCGGTCGACGACCTGCGCGTGCAGATCGGCGCGCTGCTGGCGCTGCAGCCCGACGAGGTCCGGCTGCTGGCCCGCCGTGCGCGCGACGGCCGCGGCGCCTCGCTGGTCGCCTCGCTGCCGCGCGAGCGCTACAGCGAGACCCTGCGCGACCGGCTGCGCGCGATGGTCGCCGCGGCCTACGGCGTCGACCACGTCGAGAGCCACGAGGTCTTCGCCGAGGACGATCGCGTCGGGCTGCACCTGACCGTCCGCAGCGGCGGCGGGCTGCCCGAGGTCGACGTCGCCGACCTCGAGCGCCGCCTGGTGCTGGAGGCGCGCACCTGGGCCGACAGCGTCGCCACGACCCTCGTCGCCCGCCACGGCGCCGAGCGCGGGCGCATGCTCGCCGCGCGCTGGACGCGGCGGCTGCCGGAGTCCTACCGCGCCGCGGTCGCGCCCGAGACCGCTGCCGCCGACGTGGAGCGCTTCGAGGCGCTCGCCGCCGGCGACGCCGAGTTCCTGGTGGGGTTGCAGGACGAGCGCGGCTCGGGCGGCGGCCGGCGCACGCGCGTCGCCTTCTACCGGCGCGGCCCGAAGGTGGAGCTGTCGCAGGCCACGCCGATGCTCGAGCACCTCGGGCTGCGCGTCATCGAGGAGGTGCCCGCGCGGCTGCAGGGGACCGACGACGAGCTGTGGGTGCAGGCCTTCGGGGTGCTCGGGGAGGGCGACGAGCCGCTCAAGCTCGCCGACGTCGGCGAGCGGGTCGCCGGATCGCTGGAGGCCGTCTGGCGCGGCGACACCGAGTCGGACTCGCTGAACCGCCTGGTCGTCTCGGCGGGGCTGCGCTGGCCGCAGGTCCAGGTCTTGCGGGCCTACCGCCGCTACCGCCAGCGCATCGGCTCGCGCTACACGGAGTCCTTCCAGAACGACGCGATCGCCGCCCACGCCGCGATCACCGCCAAGCAGATCCGGCTCTTCGAGCTGCGCTTCGCCACCGACGAGCGCGGCGGCGACGACGCGGCGTTCGCCGCGCTGCGCGACGAGATCCGCGCCGACCTCGACGCCGTGGAGCTGCTCGACCACGACCGCATCCTGCGCAACCAGCTCGGCCTCATCGAGGCCACGGTCCGCACGAACGTGTTCCGGGCCGACCGCGACGCCATGTCCTTCAAGCTGCGCTCGGCCGACGTCCCGGCCATCCCGCAGCCGGCGCCGCTGTTCGAGATCTACGTCTACGCGCCCGACATGGAGGGCATCCACCTGCGCGGCGGCCGGATCGCCCGCGGCGGCATCCGCTGGTCGGACCGCATGGACTACCGCACCGAGGTCTTCGGCCTCATGCGCGCGCAGATGACCAAGAACGCCGTCATCGTGCCCGCCGGCGCCAAGGGCGGCTTCTTCCTCAAGGACCGTCCCGAGGATCCGGCCCGCCTGCGCGACGAGGTGCGCCGCCAGTACGTCCGCTACATCGAGGCGCTGCTGGACGTGACCGACGACCTCACCGACGACGGCACGAGCGTCCCGCCGACCGGCGTGCGCGTCCACGACGAGCAGGACTCCTACCTCGTGGTCGCGGCCGACAAGGGCACCGCCGCGTTCTCCGACACCGCCAACGCGATCGCGGTCCGCCGCGGCTACTGGCTCGGCGACGCGTTCGCCTCCGGCGGCTCGGCCGGCTACGACCACAAGGGCCTGGGGATCACGGCGCGCGGCGCCTGGGAGTCGGTCAAGCGCCATTTCGGCCAGCTGGGCGTCGACCCCGAGCAGGACGAGATCCGCGCGGTCGGCATCGGCGACATGTCCGGCGACGTCTTCGGCAACGGCATGCTGCTCAGCCGCTCGCTGAAGCTCGTGGCCGCCTACGACCACCGGCACGTCTTCCTGGATCCCGATCCCGACCCCGCGACGTCGTTCGCCGAGCGCGAGCGCCTGTTCCAGCTGAGCGGCTCGTCCTGGGACGACTACGACCGCGCGGCGATCTCGGAGGGCGGCGGCGTCTTCAGCCGCAACGCCAAGCGGATCCCGGTCACGCCGCAGGTCCGCGAGGCGCTCGGCATCGAGGACGAGGCGCTGGCCCCGACCGACCTGATCCGCGCGATCCTCCGCGCGCCGGTCGACCTGTTGTGGAACGGCGGCATCGGCACGGTCGTCAAGGCCTCCACCGAGTCCGACGCCGACGCTCTCGACCGCTCCAGCGACGCGATCCGCGTCGACGGCAACGCGTTGCGCGCGCGCGTGGTCGGCGAGGGCGGCAACCTCGGCCTCACCCAGCGCGCGCGCATCGAGTACGCCCGCGGTGGCGGCCTGGTCAACGCCGACTTCATCGACAACTCGGCCGGCGTCGACACCTCCGACCACGAGGTCAACCTGAAGATCCTGCTCGACCTCGCGGTGCGCCGCGGCGAGCTGGACCGCGCCGGGCGCGACGACCTGCTCGCCGAGGTCACCGAGGACGTCGTCGGCCACGTCCTCTACGACTCGTTCCTGCAGGCGCAGATCCTGGCGCAGGAGGTGCGCTCGTCGCCCGCGCGCGTCTTCGCCTACGAGGACCTGATGGCGATGCTGGAGGACGCCGCGATCCTGCATCGCGCCGACGAGGCGCTGCCGCCGTCCGACGACATGGCCGAGCGACGCCGGTCCGGGGCGGGCCTCGTCCGTCCGGAGCTGGCCGTCCTCCTGGCCTACGCCAAGCGCATGCTGACCGACGACCTGCTCGAGTCCGACCTGCCCGACGACCCGGCGTTCGCGCGCGACCTGGAGACGTACTTCCCGCGGCCGGTCGTCGAGCGGTTCGGCCACCTCGTCGCCGAGCATCCGCTGCGCCGCGAGCTGGTCGCCACGCTGGCGGCCAACGACGTCGTCGACGCGCTGGGCCCGACGTTCGTCAGCGGCCTGGTCGGCGAGCTCGGCGCGGCGCCGGGCGAGGTCGTCCGCGCGTTCCGCATCGCCCGCGAGGTCACCGGCGCGACGCAGCGCTGGCTGGAGATCGAGGGCCACGCGACCACGCTGGACCAGGAGACCGCGTGGCGGCTGCTGGACGGCGTCGACGACCTGGTCGCCGGCGTTGCGCGCTGGTACCTGCTGCACGAGCCCAACGCCGACATCGACGCGATGATCGCGGCCGGCAGCGAGGCGTTCGTCACGCTCGCCGACGCGATGCCCGGCCTGCGCTCGGACCAGTGGCGCGAGGAGCATGAGACGCTGGTCATGGAGCTCGTCGACTCCGGGGTGCCGGAGAGCGTCGCCCGGCGCCACGCCTACCAGCCGGCGCTCCTGCACGCGGCCGACATCATCGCCGTCGCGGCCGACACCGGCGGCGACGTCGTCGCGGTCGCGCGGACGTTCTTCGACCTCGGCGAGCGGCTCGGCCTGGAGTGGCTGGAGCAGGAGGTCCTGCAGCTGCCCGCCGTCACGCGCGTGCAGCGCTGGGCGCAGCAGGCGCTGCTCGACGACGTGCTCGACGCGCGCCGCGTGCTGTCGCAGAAGGCGCTGGAGGAGGCGGGGCCGGGGGCCGATCCGGCGGCGGCGGTCGACGCGTTCCTGGCCGAGCGCGAGGCGCCCCGGCGCCGGCTGACGACGGTCGCGCGCGCGCTCCGCGCCGAGGGCGACGGCGACCTGGCCGGCCTCACGCTCGCCGTGCGCCACCTGCGGGGCCTGGCCGGGTGACGGCGCCGGAGCCGCCCGAGGGCGCACCGGCCCGCGGCGCGCTGCGCGTCACCGCCTCGCGCATCGTCTACGAGAACCACTGGATGCGGCTGCGCGAGGACCGGACGCTGCTGCCCGACGGCAGCCCCGGGCTCTACTCGGTCGTCGAGAAGCCGCCGGCGGCGGTCATCGTGCCGTGCGACGGCGACCGCATGTGGCTGGTCAACCAGTACCGCCATCCGGTCGGCGAGCGCTTCTGGGAGCTGCCCCAGGGCGCCTGGGAGGAGCGGCCCGACGCGATCCCCGAGGAGATCGCGCGCGGCGAGCTCGCCGAGGAGACCGGCCTGCGCGCGGGGACGATGGTCCACCTCGGCAGGATGTTCTACAACTACGGGTTCGCGAACCAGCGCTTCGACGTCTGGCATGCGAGCGACCTCGTCGAAGGGGAGCAGCGCCTGGAGCTCACCGAGCAGGGGCTCGAGGTGGGCTGCTTCGGCCTCGCCGAGGTCGACGCGCTGATCCTCGACGGGTCGATCGCCGATGCCGCGTCGGTCGCGGCGATCGGGTTGCTGCGGCTGCGGGCGGGCGCGGACGCGGACGGCGGAGGCGCCTAG
>JAOPZP010000247.1 GCA_025964055.1 Conexibacter sp. | reverse complement strand
GCCGATCCGAGGTCGGGTATTCAGCGCCTGGTCTCGTACCTGGTCAGGAGCACGCCGTCGGGAAACGTCCGGGTCTCCACCAGGTTCAGGTTCACCCAGTTGTCCAGGGCCGTGAAGAACGGCGTGCCGCCGCCCACCAGGACCGGGTGAGTGGCTACTGCGTACTCGTCGATCAGCCCGGCCCGCATGGCGGACCCGGCGCGCGTCGCGCCGCCGATGCGTAGCGGGGCGCCGTCCTCGGCCTTGAGCCGGGTGGTTTCGGTGACCGCGTCGCCGGTGACCAGGCGGGTGTTCCAGTCCACCGTCCTGGTCGTCGAGGAGAACACCACCTTCGGCATGTGCAGCCAGCGGCGGGCGAACTCGAGCTGAGCCGGTGTGGCGCCAGGCTGCTGGTCGGCGGTCGGCCAGTGGGAGCTCATCGTCTTCCACAGTTTGCGCCCGTACAGCGCCAGGCCCGTCGCCCCTACCCGGTCAGACCACCACTGGAACAGCTCGTCGCTCGGCACGCTCCAGCCGAGGTCGTCGCCGGGCGCGGCGATGTAGCCGTCCAGGCTCAGGTTCATGGCAAAGGTCAGTTTCCGCATGGCGTCAGCCTCCCGTGAGTCGGTAGTCGGCGTACAGACCAACACGGCGCGGAAAATTCATCGGTCAGACCACACCGAGGGCCGGTTGACCACCGCGCCAAGCGGATGCTGCGTACGGAAGAGGTTCGTAGGGCCGCGAAGTCCGACGAGCGACTGCACTCAGCGTTTCTCGTTGAAGCGCCCATTCCAGGTACTGAGCCGCTTACCGGTGTAGTTGACGTGGGGTCGCGCAATCGGCTTGACTGGCCGGATGCGCCTGACCCCGATGCTCGCCGCCATCTTGGCAGGGCTCACGCTCGCGGTCCCCGCCGAGGCTGCACAGCGGGTCGAGGACACGTTCTTCAACTCCGTCGTTCCGAGTCGCGTCGACCACCTCATCGGCTTCACCCCCACCACGTTCGCCGTCCACCCACCCGGTCAGCGCGTCGTGCCGATCCAGGTTCGTGTCGGAGGGCGAAGCTACCGGTACGTCTTCGGCAATGCCGCCGCAGTGGTCGGGCCGTCGGCCGACATCTACCTGCGGAACATGATCCGCGGGCGGCGGCACCCGAGCCCAGAGGGCATCTTCCTAGACCGCCGCCCCACGGCCGCCGAGCGTCGGCACGTAGGGGTGCGCGCGGACCTCGGCCGCGACGCCGACGTGCTGGCGGTGCAGCGCGGGCACCCGGCGTGCGCCTCCGGAGTGTCACGCGCAGCCGCGCGGGGAATCGCGGCGGGGACCGTTCGCACCTGGTCGGCAGCCGGCGTTCCAACCCCGGCGAGCGGTGACGCGATCGCCCTACGCCGCGCAGGCACCGGGACCGAGCGATCAGTGGAGCCACGGTTCGGCGCCGACTGGCGACTGCCCACGGGGGCAAGGGCGGCGTCCGACGGCGGCCTGTCAGAGGCCGCGTCGGGAAGCCTTGCCGTCGCTGCGATCACGAGCTGGTCGCGAGCCCGCGCGTTCCAGCAGACGACGTGCGCAGTTCCCGTCGGCGGCGCGGCGCTGAGCGACACGACCGTACGCGCGCTTGCGCACCCCGACGCCTATCCCGTCTCGTTCGTGACGCTGCGGCGTCTGGACTCGGCGCGCCCCATCGTCGCGGCATTCCTGAAGTACCTCACCGGCCCGCACGCCACGACCTCCTTCCGCCAGCGCGGGATGCTCCTGGTCAAGGACGCGTGGCCGACCGTACCCGGCCCGGAGGAGCCCTCGCCGCTGCCGCCGCAGCCGTAGAACGCCCGTCCCGCGGTGGGCGCTCCGCGAGAAGCGACAGCCAACCGCCGCGACGACGCGACTGCGCCAGCGTCGCGGCGCGCGTCGAGGTCGGCACGCTCCGGGTCCACGTGCGCGACGACGGCATCGGAGGCGCCCTGCCCGACGGGAGGTGTCAGAGCACGTCGAGGCGCACCGATGACTTTCGCGGGACGCAGCGGTCTTCACGTCCAGATGTCCGAGCACCTCGTCGACGTCAACGGGACCGTGTTGTGTGCGGAAGGCTTCGGCGACCCCGAGCACCCGGTGATCCTCCTGATCCATGGCACTGGGAGCACGATGCTGTCCTGGCAGGAGGAGCTGTGCGAGCGGTTCGCGGCCGCGGGCCGCTTCGTGATCCGGTACGACGGCCGCGACGCCGGCCGTTCGACAGGCGCCGTGGGCGCGCCGGGCTACACCTTGCGCGACCTCACCGCGGACGCGGTCGGGGTGCTGGAACGCTTCGGCGCGGCGCGCGGTCATCTCGTCGGGATGTCGGGCGGCGCCGCCGCCGCCCAGGTCGCCGCCCTCGACCACCCGTCGCGTGTCGCCACCCTCACGCTGGTCTGCACCACTCCGGGGATTCCGGGCATGGAGACCGGTGACCTACCGCCGCCGACGGTCGGGTTCCCGGCAGCCTCAGCCGTCGACTGGTCCGACCGCGATGCAGTGGTCGCCTACCTCGTCGAGGCCGAGCGACCGTATGCCGCGCAGTTCGACGAGGTCAGCGCGCGTGCGCTGATGGGGCGCGTCGTCGATCGTGCCATCGACATCCGCGCCAGCGCCACCAAGCCGTTTGAGGTCGACCCCGGCGCGCCGTGGCGCCAGCGCCTCGGCGACATCGCCGTCCCAACGCTCGTCGTCCACGGTCGGCAGGACCCGATGTTCCCGCCCGAGCACGGGCGAGCGCTGGCCGCCGAGATCCCCGACGCCGAGCTGCTCATCCTTGACGGCATGGGCCATGAGCACTTCCCGCCTACCACCTGGGACCTCGTCGTCCCCGCGATCCTCCGCCACACCGCGTAGTCGTCGCTCGCCCACGGCACCTCATCTCGTGACCGTCGCCTCGCTTCGACGTTCGGCAATGGCCGAGGGCTAGCCTGAAGGCCTATGCCCGCCGGCCCGCACCACGCCCTGCAATCGCCGTCGGCGGCTGGTCGCCGGAGGCGCTCGTGAGTTTTGTGTCGCGCCTGTTCGGCGCCCGGCGTCACACCACGCCGCAGCCGACCGACGAGGAGGTGGCGGCGGTTGACGTGTCCTCGATGCTCGCGCTGGCGCGCGCCCGCGGAGACCGGCGCTCGGAGAACGAGATCGCGGCCGCGCTGATGCTCGGTGCGGACGTGACGGCCGAGCGCCATCCCGACGCCGAGCTGCGCGGGCGCGCAGCTGCGGCGTCGGTGGCCACCCGGGACTGGCTTGTCGGCCGCGTCGGCGAGCGCGAAGCGGCTCGGCTGTTGTCGCGCTCGCTCGGTCCCGTCGGCGAGGACGGCAGCACCGCGAAGGGCTAGATGGCCTACCGGATGCTCAGGTGCATGCGGTGCTGGCGCTCGTGGTTGCCGGCGGCATCGATCGCCACCCGCTGCAGCTGGTAGTTGCCCTTTGGAAGCTCTGCAGGGATGTCGTAGCGCCAGGAAGCCGCACCCGTGGCGCGCAGCCAGTGGGTCCCGCTGCAGCTGCCGAGAGTGCTGAGCCGCCCGCCGGAGAACAGGTGCTGGCACTTGGAGCCGTTCAGACGCTTCACGGCCACCATGACGCGGGCCACCTTGCCCTTGCGCGAAGCCCGCCGGGCCATGCTCGACTGGGCGTTTCCGCAGCCACTGCTGTCGCTGGCGTTGCCGTTGAAGGAACCGTTGCCGTCGCCCCAGCCGTTCCAGTAAGCCCCCTGGTTGTCGCGACCCCACCAGCCGTTGCCCCAGCTGGAGGAGGGCGGGGAGTTGTCGTTGCAGCCGCCGTTGCCACCGCCACCGCCGCTGCCCGCGCTCTGGGCGGGCGTGGAATCTCCCACCGCAACGGACGGGCCGACGGCCAGGATCGCTGCGGCAAACAGCCACCCGAGGGAATGGCCGATGCGCTTGGTCATGTGGGTCTCCTTGGTTGTTCGGGGATCCCGACCACGCGGCCGGACGGCCAATAGTGCGCCGGAGACCTCGGCCTTCGAGATGCAGCGCCGCACGCCCGAAAGGGCCAGGCGATCACTTCGTCGGGCGAGCGGGGCTCGTGCTGCTGACCGACACCGGTCCGGCCCGGCCACCGCTGCCGGGCGGCGCGTTGTCGTTCGCCCAGCCCGTGACGACCATGACGAGGGCGATCGCCGCCACCGCGGCGACGAGGAGGACGATTCCGGCGATGTTCGATTCCATCCGCACGACGATCACCCGAGCAGGTTCACCGCGCGAGCGACGATCAGCGTGTCGGTGACGAGGGCGCCCAGCGCCTGCAGTGACAGAACGAGCTTGCCGATGCTCGTGATCGGAAAGTGGCTCTCCGGCGGCGCGAACGTGGCGGCGTTGACGAACGACAGGTACAGGAAGTCCGGGATCCGGGGCAGCCACCCGTCGGGGGCCCAACGCGGGTCCTGCATCTGGGGGAAGACGAAGTCGATGCCGGTGTCGGGGTCCGCAGCTCGCTCGATGGGTCCGCCGCGATCCATCTCCCAATACCAGAGCGCGAACAGCAGGACGGCC
>JAOPZP010000075.1 GCA_025964055.1 Conexibacter sp. | reverse complement strand
GCGTGGGCAGCGCCAGGACGCGGCGCCGCCAGCGCTTGGGCAGCAGCTCGCCCGAGGCGACGAGCCGCTCCACGGCCACGGCCGCCGCGGCCGGCGTCGCCCCCACGCGCACCTTGCTCGCGCAGATCACGGTCGCGCGCTTCTTGTGCGGCGCGGCGTACCGCAGGGGAACCTGTCCCGCCTTGCACGGCTTCGCCGCGCTGGCGGCAGCGACCGGGGACGCCCCCGCCAGCCATGTCGCCGAGCCGCAGACCAGCGCCAAGGCGACGCCTGCGACGCGCGCCCTTGTACTCGTACGGGAAGGGCGTGCCGGCATGCTGAGGCCTTCTGCTCGTGGTGCGAAGGCGCCAACCTCCCAGCTTGGCCGGCTCAGCGCAAGCCAGGATCCCCGAGCAGCGCCAGCAACCCGGCCTCGTCAACGATCGGCACTGCGAGGCGCTCGGCCTTCTCGACCTTCGACGCGCCCGGCGAGTCGCCGGCCACGACGTAGTCGGTCCGCTTGGACACCGACGAGGTCACGCGGCCGCCGGCGCGGGTGATCCGCTCGGTCGCCTGCTCGCGGGTGAGGTCGGGCAGCGTCCCGGTCAGCACGAGCGTCTTGCCGCTCAGCGGCCCCTCGCCTGGCGGCGGTCCCTGCTCCTCGAAGCGGATCCCCTGCGCGCGGAGGTCGGCGATCAGCGCCCGCATCTGCGGGTCGGCGAGCTGGCGGTGGATGCGCTGGGCCATGATCGGCCCGACGCCGGGCGTGTCCCGGATCTGCTCGGGCGTGGCGTCCAGCAGGGCGTCGATCGTCCGGAAGCGCTGGGCGAGGGTGCGACCCGTGACGAAGCCGACCTCCTCCAGCCCGATCGCGAACAGCACGCGCCCGAACGGCCGGTCCTTGGAGTCCTGGATGGCGTCGACCAGCCGCCGCGCGGAGGTCTCGCCCACGCCGCGCAGCCCGGTGAGCTGCTCGGGCGTCAGGCGGTAGAAGTCGGCGGCGGTCCGAACCAGTCCGGCCTCCTGCAGCACCGCGACCTGCTTCTCGCCGAGTCCCTCGATGTCCATGGCGCCCTGCGACGCGAAGTGCTTGAGCAGCTGCCACTGCCGGCCGGGGCAGAGCACGTTGGGGCACTTGGTGAAGACCGAGCCCTCGGGCTTGACCGTCGGCGTGCCGCAGACCGGGCACTGCACCGGCGGGCGCGGCACGGGCCCGCGATCCTTGCGCTCCACGGCGTGCGGCGCCGGGGAGACGACCTGCGGGATCACGTCGCCCGCGCGCAGCACGATCACGTCGTCGCCGGGTCGCACGTCCTTGCGCGCGAGGTCCTCCTCGTTGTGCAGCGTCGCGAGCTTGACGACCACGCCCCCGACGCGCACGGGCTCCAGGTCGGCGAACGGGTGCAGGTCGCCGAACTTGCCGACGTTCCACAGCACCTCGTTGAGCCGGGTGACCGCGGTCGTCGGCGGGAACTTCCACGCGATCGCCCAGCGCGGATCGCGCCCGGCGGTCCCCAGCCGCCGTTGCAGCTCGAGGTCGTCGACCTTGACCACGACGCCGTCGATCTCGAAGTCCAGGCTGCCGCGGCGGTCCTGCCAGTCCAGGCACTGCGCGACGACCTCGTCCTCGCTGCGGAGCGTCAGGACGTCGTCGTTGACGCGGAAGCCGTGGGACCGCAGCCAGTCCAGGCTCTCGGAATGGCGGGAGAAGCTCAGCCCCTCGGTGACGCCCACGCCGTAGCACCACATCGACAGCGGCCGCTGCGCCGCGAGCTTGGGGTCCAGCTGGCGGATCGTCCCGGCCGCGGCGTTGCGGGGGTTCATGAACGTCGACTGGCCGGCCTGCGCGCGCCGCTCGTTGAGCGCCTGGAAGTCGGGGAGCGAGAGGTACACCTCGCCGCGCACCTCCAGCAGCGGCGGGACGTCGTCGCCGTCGATCCGCAGCGGGATGCTCGGGATCGTGCGCAGGTTGTGGGTGACGTCCTCGCCGACCTCGCCGTCGCCGCGCGTCGCGCCGCGCTCCAGGACGCCGTCGCGGTACAGCAGCGAGATCGCCAGCCCGTCGATCTTGGGCTCGCAGACGTAGGTGAACTCCGGGTCCTCGATGCCCTCTCGTGCCAGGTGGTTGCGCATCCGCGCGACCCACGCCCGCAGCTCCTCCTCGCTCCGGGCGTTGGCCAGCGAGAGCATCGGCGCCAGGTGCCGGACCTTCGCGAGGTTGGAGACCGGCGGGCCGCCCACCCGCTGGGTCGGCGAGTCGGGCGTCTGCAACTCGGGGTGCTCGGCCTCCAACGCGCGCAGCTCGTCGAGCAGCGCGTCGTAGGCGTCGTCGCCGATCTCGGGATCGTCGAGGACGTAGTAGCGGTAGCCGTGATGGCGCAGCTCGTCGCGCAGCTGCTCGGCGCGGGCGCCGACGTCCGCGGGCGCCGCCACGCGTTACTCGACCTCCTCCACCGCCGGGGCGAGCAGGCGGGCGAGGTCGGAGGTCGACAGCGGGCCGAGCCCGTCGTGGTGGGTGAGGTCCATGTGCACCGGCGTCACGGCGATCCGGCCGGCGGCCACCGCGGCCAGGTCGGTTCCGGGCTCGTCCTCGTACCCGGGATCGGCGCCGTAGATGAAGTAGGTGGGACGCCCGGTCTGCGGATCGGCGTCGGCGGCCTCGAGCCGGTCGCGGTAGATCCGCTTGCCGAGCCGCGCGACCTCGACGCCGTCGACGTCACCGGCGGGCACGTTGATGTTCAACAGCGTGCTGGGCGGCAGCGGCACCGCCTCGAGCTCCTGAACCAGACGGCTCGTGAAGCGGGCGGCCTCGTCGAAGAGG
Source organism: Conexibacter sp. (assembly GCA_025964055.1). Classification (GTDB taxonomy): domain Bacteria; phylum Actinomycetota; class Thermoleophilia; order Solirubrobacterales; family Solirubrobacteraceae; genus Baekduia. Next base: position 1,610 of record JAOPZP010000075.1, on the reverse strand, counting down.
AAGTCCAGCCCGAGGCGGAAGTCCATCTCCCGCTTCTCGGACTGCTGGGAGACGGCGATCGCCGGCAGCCCGAGCAGCAGGCCCTCCATCGCGGCGGCGACCGTGCCGGAGTAGGTGACGTCATCGCCCAGGTTGGAGCCGTGGTTGATGCCGGCCACCACGATCTCGGGCGTCCAGCCGTCGACGAGCCCGAGGCTCGCGAGGCGCACGCAGTCCACGGGCGTCCCGTCGGTCGCGTAGCCGTGGGTGCCGTCGCCGAAGTCGATGCGCTCGACGGCCAGCGCGCGGCGGGTCGTGATGCCGCGGCCGATCGCCGAGCGGTTCCCGTCCGGAGCGACGGTGGCGAGGTCCACGCCCGGCGTGCGCAGCAGCTCCTGGCGCAGCCGCTGCAGCCCTTCGGCGTCGATCCCGTCGTCGTTGGTCAGCAGCACGCGCACCCTTCGAGGATACGGCCCGCTCAGGCGTAGGTGACCGCGGCGAGGTACAGCCCGTGCGGCGGCGCCGTCGGTCCTGCCGCTGCGCGCGGAGCACCCTCCAGCAGGCGCGCGAAGTCCTCGACGGTGCGGGGCTGGCGCCGCCCGGCGACCTGGAGCATCGTCCCGACGAGTACGCGGTTCATGCTCCGCAGGAACGCGTCGGCGCTGATCCAGAACTCCAGGACCTCCCCGCGCCGGTGCCACTCCGCCCGCGTCACGCGGCGGCGGAAGTGCACGTGGTCGGTCTCGGTCGGCGTGAACGCCGTGAAGTCGTGCACGCCGAGCAGCAGCTCGGCGCACGCGGTCAGCGCTCCCGGGTCCATCCGATGGGGCCAGTGCAGCGCGCGGTCGTTCTCGAAGACCGGCGCGATCCGCCGCGTGGACAGCCGGTAGCAGTAGGTGCGCGAGGTCGCGTCGGCGCGGGCGTCGAAGCCGTCGGGCGCCGGGTCGCATGCGAGCGCGGCGACGTCGCGCGGCAGCACCGCGTTGAGGCCCCGAAGGGTCACCGGCTCCCCGGCGTAGGAGGCGACCTGCCCCCAGGCGTGGACGCCGCGGTCGGTGCGGCCCGCGACGGTGAGCTCGACCGGATCGCCGCCGCGGAGCGTCGCCAGCGCCTCCTCCAACGTCTGCTGCACGGTCCGCAGGCCGGGCTGGCGCGCCCACCCCGCGAAGCCGCGGCCGTCGTACTCGACGACCAGCCGCGTGCTCAGTTGCGTCCGAAGAGGTTGAGCAACGACAGGAAGATGTTGACGATCGAGACGAAGATCCCGGTCGCCAGCCAGATGACGTCGTCCTCGGTCGCGTGGCGGCGGACGTAGTTGAAGTCGACGATCAGCAGCGCGGAGGAGATGCCGAGGATCGCGATGCTCAGCAGCGGGTTGCCGCCCGAGCCGAACAGCAGCAGCACGAGGCTGATCGCGAACAGGCCGAGCATCACGAAGCTCAGCGGACGGATCCACTTCGCTAGGTCCTTGGACGTCGCCATGCCGTAGGCGCCCATGCCGAGCGTGATCAGCGCCGTGCCGCCGGCCGCCTGCGTGACGGTCGTGGGATCGCTGGAGGCGTAGAAGCTGAGGACGGGCCCGAGGCTCAGGCCGAGCAGCAGCGCCAGCCCGAACAGCCAGGCGATCCCGA
>JAOPZP010000169.1 GCA_025964055.1 Conexibacter sp. | reverse complement strand
ACCTCCGACTGGACGCCGGGCTCGCACTACGAGGCCGTGCACCCGCAGTCGGCCACGCCGATCAGCGAGGGCGAGAACCTCGAGGTCGATCCACCCCGCCGGCTCGTCCAGAGCTTCCGCGCCCTGTGGGGCGAGGACGTCATCGCGGAGGGCACCTCGCGCGTCACCTGGGAGATCGAGCCCGTCGGCGACTCGTGCCGGCTGACGGTGGTCCACGACCAGCTGCCCGAGGGCGCCAACGACCAGCTCTACGGTGGCTGGCCGATGATCCTCTCCGGCCTCAAGACGCTGCTGGAGACCGGCGAGCAGCTCACGACCCCCGGCTCCCTGCGGTACGCCAAGGCGTCGGACTGGAGCTCGTGACCCGAGGGGGCGCCGCCACACCGGCGGCGCCCCGCGCATGCGGCCGCTACGCCGTCGCGACCGCGTAGCCCTCGCCCTTGGCGATGCGCTCCTCGACGGCCTTGACGGCGTCGAGCGTCCGCTGCTCGGACTCCAGGTTCTGGCGCATCAGCGTCGCGACCTCGATGGCTCCGCGAGCCTCCGCGTTGGTCACCAGGACCTCGTAGACGGCGATCTCGTGGTGCTCGGTGTCGATCGCGGCCGCCAGGATCCCTGCGTCGACGATCTCGTCGTCGATCTTCTTCAGCATCGCCTTGCCCTCCTTGGCGATGGCCTCCATCGCCAGATCGGGCTTGTCGTCGGGCTCCTCGCCGAGCTGCCTGAAGGACTGCTCGATGTTGGCGATGTGCTGCCGCGTGTCCTCCTCGTGCTGGGCCAGCAGCGCGCGGATCTCGTCGCGGTTGGTCTCCTTCTGCATGTCCTGCAGGGAGTCCAGGACGGTGTTCTCCATGCTCAGCGCGGACCCGAGCTTGAAGGAGAAGATCTCTTCGGGCGTGTTGAGCTTCTCGAACAGCATGGCGCTCCGATCGTCGTGGTGGGACGACTGGCGCTACCCCGGTCCGGCGCGAGCCGACGCACGGATCCCGCACGCCGTCGTAGAGCACCGGCACGATGGGTGCGTGGGGCTCAGGCCGAGCGCCGCTGCGGCGGGCCGTGCTGGCTCACGACCAGCCCGGCGGTGAGCGTGTCGCCGGCGGCCGCGGGCGCTCCGCCCTGCAGGCGGTCGTGGAACGCTCGGCCGACGCGCACCGCGTGGGCCTTGGCCAGCTCGGCGCGCTCGCCGGCGAAGAGCTCGTCGACCGCGGTGCGCCAGAGCACGAGCCAGCGCTCGAAGTGGCCGGAGCGCAGCGGGGCGCGGGCGTGCAGTGCGGCGTGCGGGCCGAAGACCCCGCCGCTGTAGGTCCGCGCGCCGAGCAGCATCGTCTCCCAGAAGGAGGCGATGACCGGCACGTGCTCCTCGAGGTCCAGCCGCGCGACGTCCACGAAGATCCAGCCGATCATCGGGTCGACGAGCGCGCGCGAGTAGAAGGCGCGGACCAGGCGCTCGCAGTCGGCGCGATCCTCGATGTCGCGGCGGTCGGTGCCGGTGGTCACGCGGTGACCTCGGCCTCGGCCTCGGCCGTGGCCGCGGTCGCCGCGCAGTCGTGCACGTCGCCGCGGGTGGCCCGCTGCAGCAGGCCGTAGAGCTGCTCCCGCTCGTCGTGATCCAGCGCGGAGAGGACCTCCTCCTCGACGGCGGCGAGCGCGAACTCGGCCTTGGCGAGGCGTCGGGCGCCCGCGCCGGTCAGCTCGACGATGTGCCGGCGGCGATCCTCGGGCGAGCGGCGGCGGGCGATCAGGCCCTCGCCCTCGAGGTCGTTGAGCAGGCCGACCAGGTTGGTGCGGTCGATCTGCAGCGTCGTCGACAGCGCCTGCTGGGTGCTGCCGCCGTGGTCGCGCAGCACCGTCAGCGCGATGAGGTGGCGCGGGCGCAGGCCGACCGGCGCGAGCGCCGTCTCGGCGCGCACCCGCATCCGGCGCGCGAGGTGATCGAGCAGCGCGGCCGAGCGATGGGGCAGCTGGCTGACGACGGGCAGGGAGTCGATGCCCCGAGTCTACGGGATGGGGCGACTGATTTGCATGCTATAATTCGTTTGCGTATTACTAACGATCTTCCTAGGGGAACACATGCCGCACCTCCTTCACCTCGACTCCAGCATCCAGGGCGACCGCTCGGTCAGCCGTCGTCTCACCGCGCGCGCCGCCTCGGCCTGGGCCGCCGCGCATCCCGGCGGGACCGTGACCTACCGCGACCTCGCCGACGAGCCGCTGCCGCACCTCGGCGCCGACGCCGCGGCCGCCCGCAGGGTGGCGGTCGACCAGCACACCGCCGGCCAGGCGGAGGCATGGGAGCTCACCCGCCGGCTCGTCGGCGAGATCGAGCAGGCCGACACGGTCATCCTCGGCCTGCCGCTCTACAACTTCGGACCGCCGAGCACGGTGAAGGCCTGGGTCGACCACCTCGTCGCGCCCGGCCTCTCGCTCGATCGCGAGACCCACGAGGGTCTCCTCGGCGGCCGCGACTTCCTCGTGCTCGCCTCGCGCGGCGGCGGCTACGGCGCCGGCACGCCGCGCGACGGCTGGGACCACGCCCAGCAGTGGCTCCCCCACGGGATCAGCCTGACCGGCCTGGAGCCCCGCTTCATCACCGCCGAGCTGACGTTGGCCGATGTGACGCCGGCGATGGCCGAGCTGCGGCCCCTGGCCGCTGAGAGCCTGGCGGCCGCGGAGCGGGAGATCGACGGGCTGTGGGTGGCGGTGGCTGGGGCGTAGTGCCTGCGTGGGCCGGCGCGCACTGGACTTGCGCCGAACGGGTACACCCGCAGGGCGCATGGCCATCGACACCCCCAGACGGCGTGCGCGGTGAGGAGGCGGCCCGCGCGACGCGGTCTCGCCATCCTCGGCCGGACCATCCGGTCGTTCTACGACGACCAGATGACCCATCACGCCGCGGCGCTGACGTACTACGCCCTGATGTCGCTGTTCCCGGCGCTGCTGCTGGCCGTGTCGATCCTCGGCCTGGTCGGCGAGTACCCGGCCACCTACGACGCGATCCTCGGGTACCTGCGCCGGGTCGCACCGGCCTCGGTCCTCGGCCCGCTCGACTCGTCGCTGCGCCAGGCGCTGCAACACAAGGGCACGGCCGTGACGACGCTGGCGATCAGCGTCGTGGTCACGTTCTACGGGACCACGGGCGCCCTGGAGGCCGCCCGGCGGGCGCTGAACGTCGTCTTCGAGGCCGACGGCGGCCGCAGCTTCCTGCGCCGCAAGGCGATCGACGTCGTCTCGACGATCGTCCTGATGGCCCTCGTGCTCGTCAGCCTGGTCCTCGTCTTCGTCGGCGGCCGCTTCGCGGAAGACCTCCTGGGGTTCCTCGGGCTGGGAACGACGGTCGCGCGGATCTGGGACATCGCCCGCTGGCCCGGCGCGGTCGTCGCCGCCATGCTCGTGTTCTCCTACATCTACTACGTCACGCCCGACGTCCGGCACCGCGCGTTCCGCTGGGTCACGCCGGGCGCGGTCGCCGGGGTCGTGCTCTGGATGCTGGCGTCGTACGGCTTCTCGATCTACGTCTCGCAGATCGCCGACGTCGGCGCGGTCTACGGCACGTTCGCCGGCGCGATCGTCCTGATCGTCTGGCTCTGGCTCACCAACGTCGCCCTGCTGTTCGGCGCCGAGCTGAACGCCGAGATCGAGCGCGAGCAGGAGCTGGCGGAGGGCACGCCGCCGGCCGAGACGCTCGACCTCCCCGCGCGCGGCTGAAACGGCGGCCGGGCGCTTCGGGTGCGGGCCGTCCGGGAACGCAGGACCCGTGCCCCGCGACGAACCGACGACGCCAGCGCCTCCCGCCACCGGCGATGCGGCCGCCGTGGACCTCTTCGACGAGCTCCTGCGCCGGACGCACCTGAGCGCCCCGTCGGACCTGGCGGGGATCGTCGCCGGCCAGGCCGCAGCGATCGGCGCCGGCGACGTCGTGCTCTACCTCGTCGACTACGAGCAGGCCGTCCTGATGCCGCTGGGCGACGCGGGACATCCGCCGCTGTCGGTCACGGGGACGCTGGCCGGACGCGCGTTCCGGACGACCTCCGTCGTCCGGTCGGCCGGCGAGGACGGCGGCGGCGAGCGCCTGTGGCTGCCGCTGCTGGACGGCACCGAGCGCATGGGCATCATGGCCATGTCCTTCGCGGTCGACGCCGGCGTGGACGACCGGACCGTCGCCTTGTGCGAGCGCTACGCGCACCTCGCCGCGCTCCTGCTGGTCACCAAGAGCGCCTACGGCGACGCCTTCGAGCGCATCCGGCGGCGCGGCCGCATGACGATCGCCTCCGAGCTGCTGTGGGAGCTCGTGCCGCCGCTGCTGTTCGCCACCGATCGCGTCGCGATCGCCGGCATGCTGGAGCCGTGCTACGACAACGGCGGCGACGCGTTCGACTACGCCGTCAACGAGGACACCCTGCACCTCGGGATCTTCGACGCGATGGGCCACGGCCTGGCCGCCGCGGGCGTGGCGGCCTTCGGGCTGTCGGCCTACCGCCACAGCCGCCGCGGCGGCGACGACCTCGCCGAGACCTACGCCGCCATGGACGACGCCGTCGGCGGCCAGTTCCCCGGCGAGCGCTACGTCACCGCCGTCATCGCCCGGCTCGACCTCGACAGCGGGCGGCTGTCGTGGATCAGCGCCGGCCACCCGCCGCCGCTGGTCATCCGCGACGGCCGCCACGTCCTGCCCCTGGTCGCGCCACCGTCTACGCCGCTGGGCGTGGAGACCCCGCTCGCCCCGGAGGTCGCCGAGGTCTCACTGGAGCCGGGCGACCTGCTGCTGCTCTACACCGACGGGCTCACCGAGGCGCGCGGCGACGACGGCGCCATGTTCGGCACCGACGGGCTGGGCCAGTTCATCGTCCGCGAGGCGGCCGCCGGCCAGACCGCGCCCGAGACGCTGCGCCGCCTGCGGCACGCGATCGTCGACGGCGCGCTCGGGGGCCTGCGCGACGACGCCAGCGCGCTCCTGGTCGAATGGCGCCGCGGCACCGAGCGCGACCTCATGCCGCAGTCGGTCCTGTGATGAAGCTCAGCCATACGCCGTAGTACGGCAGGTCCTCGCGCACGAACCGGCCGTTGATGAGGCGCAAGGTGTAGTCGCTCTCGACCGTCAGCGTGCGCCGGTCGTCGCTGACCGCGTCGACCACCGCCGGCTTGGCCACCCCGAGGTGCATGATGCGCACGGGCATCCCGACGTAGGGCACCGGGCGCGAGGGTGCCGGGCTCATGCTCGCGACACGAGCGGTGCGGGGAGGGCAGGCACGTGCGCACACGCTAAGGCCGTACGACCTGAGGAGGACGGGCGCGACGGCAAGTCCATCCTCGCGGCCGATGTGCGGCGCGGTCAGATGCCCGACCATGGTGGACATGATCGACGTCGACCACGTGAGCAAGCGCTACGGCGAGAAGGTGGCGGTGGACGACCTCACGTTCGCCGTCCAGCCGGGCATCGTCACCGGCTTCCTGGGGCCCAACGGCGCGGGCAAGTCCACCACCATGCGGATGATCCTCGGCCTGGACGCGCCGACCTCGGGCACCGTGACGGTCAACGGCAAGGCCTACCGCGACCTCGCCGCGCCGCTGCACGAGATCGGCGCGATGCTCGAGGCCCGCGCCATCCACACCGGCCGCTCGGCCTACAACCACCTCCTGGCCATGGCCCAGACGCACGGCATCCCGCGCTCGCGCGTGACCGAGGTCATCGACCTGGTCGGCCTCACCGACGTCGCCCGCAAGCGCGCCGGCGGCTTCTCGCTGGGCATGGGCCAGCGTCTCGGCATCGCCTCCGCGCTGCTCGGCGACCCGGCGACCGTGATCCTCGACGAGCCCGCCAACGGCCTGGACCCCGAGGGCATCCTCTGGATCCGCAACCTGCTCAAGAGCCTGGCCGCCGACGGGCGCACGGTCTTCCTCTCCTCCCACCTCATGAGCGAGATCGCGCTGACCGCCGAGCACCTGATCGTCGTCGGCAAGGGCCGGCTGATCGCCGACACCTCGGTTTCCGAGATCGTCGCCCAGGCGTCCGAGAACTCCGCCGTGCGCGTGCGCACGCCCGACGCGACCGCCCTGCGCGACGCGCTCGCCGCCGACGGCGTCAGCGTGCGCAGCGACGAGCGCGGCGTCCTCGAGGTCCACGGCGTCTCCAGCGAGCGCATCGGCGAGCTGGCCGCCGAGCAGGCGATCGTCCTGCACGAGCTGACCCCGCAGACCGCCTCACTGGAGGAGGCGTTCATGCGCCTCACCGGCGACTCCGTGGAGTACCACGCCGCCGCCTTCCCCACCCCCGTCACCCCCGATCTGGAGCAGGTCGCATGAGCACCGCCGTCGCCACCGACCGCACCGCCGCCGCCCCCAAGGCCGCGCCGCGCGGACGCGTCACCCAGGCCAACGTCCTGCGCTCGGAGTGGACCAAGCTCTGGACCCTGCGCTCGACCCGCTGGTCGCTGCTGGCCGCCGTCGTCGCGATGGCCGGGCTCGGCATCCTCATCGCCGCCGTGCAGATGGGCCGCTGGACCCACCTCGACCCGCACGAGCGCGCGGTCTACGACTCGATCGACACCGGCGTCGGCGGCTACCACCTGGCGCAGCTGGCGATCGGCGTGCTCGGCGTGCTGGTCATCTCCGGTGAGTACTCCACCGGGATGATCCGGTCGAGCTTCATGGCCGTCCCGAAGCGCCTGCCGGTCCTGTGGGCGAAGATCGGCGTCTTCGCCGCGGTGACCTTCGTGCTGATGCTGATCGCGTCGCTCGTGTCCTTCTTCGGCGTGCAGGCGATCGTCACCGGGCATCACCTCAACCACTCCCTCGGCGACCCGCACGCGCTGCGCGTCGTGGTCGGCACCGCGCTCTTCCTGACGGTGCTCGGCATCCTGTCGATCGGGATCGGCGGCCTGGTGCGCAACACGGCCGGCGGCATCGCGCTCTTCGTCTTCCTGCTGTTCGTGCTGCCCGGCATCACGGCCATCCTGCCCGCGTCGATCGCGGACTCGATCAACCCCTACCTCCCGCTCAACGCCGGCTTCACGGTGGCGACGAGCACGTTCGAGAACGGCAACCACCTCGCGCCATGGGCCGGCTTCGCGCTCTTCTGCGGCTACGCGGCGCTGGCGGTCGGGGCGGCGGCCATCGGGCTGCTGCGGCGCGACGCCTGAGCACGGCGGGGCTACGGTGGACGGGTGAGCACGAGCCCCGATCCACGCCCGACGCGGTTGGCGGCCCTGGGCGCGCGTCGGCCCTGGGCCGTCGACGCGCTCATCGTGCTCGCGATCGTGGGCCTGGGCACCCTGCACGGACCCGACGGGCCGCGGGGCCCGGGCCACTGGCTCTTCACGGTCGGCCTCGCGCTCCCGCTGCTGGCCCGGCGCCGCTGGCCGGTCGGCGCGTTCGCCCTCATCGCGATGATCGCGCTGGCGCAGTGGGCGGCCGACATCCGCGCGTTCGGCGACAGCGCCCTGCTCGTCGCCCTCTACACCGTCGCGGCCAACCGGCCCCTGCGCCTCACCCTCGCCGCGGCCGCGGCCGTGGAGGTCGGCGTCGTGCTGGCGGTCCTGCGCTGGGCCGCCGACCGCGACGGCATCAACGCCTTCGTCGCGCTCTCGGGCCTGACCGTGGCCGCCACCGTGCTGGGCATCAACGTCCGCCACCGCCGCGCGCTGCTCGCCTCGCTGCACGAGCGCGCCGATCGCCTCGAGCACGAGCGCGACCAGCAGGGACGCCTCTCGGCCGCCGCCGAGCGCTCGCGCATCGCGCGCGAGATGCACGACATCGTGGCCCACAACCTGTCGGTGATGATCGCCCTGGCCGACGGCGCGAGCTACGCGGTCCACGACGCGCCCGACCGCGCCGAGGCCGCGATGGGCAACGTGTCGCGCACCGGGCGCCAGGCGCTGACCGAGATGCGGCGGCTGCTGGGCGTCCTGCGCGAGGGGCCGGCCTCCGACGACCGCGCGCCCCAGCCGGGACTGGGTCAGATCGACCTGCTCGTCGAGCAGGTGCGCGCCGCCGGGCTGCCGACCGCCTACACCGTCGCCGGCACGCCGCACGAGCCGCCGCCGGCGGGGCTGCAGCTGGCGGCCTACCGCATCGTGCAGGAGGCGCTGACCAACACGCTCAAGCACGCCGGCCCGGGCGCGGAGGCCACCGTGTCGCTGACCTGGGCGGGCGACCGGCTGGCCGTCGAGGTGCGCGACAGCGGCCTGCTGGCCGACACGCCGGCGGTCGACGGCGGC
>JAOPZP010000123.1 GCA_025964055.1 Conexibacter sp. | reverse complement strand
GATCTACGCTCGGCGGCGTCGGTTCCTGAGACGCGCCCGCGGAACGTGCGACGCGATGGAGCGCGCCTGCATGCCAGATCTCGCCACCCCCGCCACCGCGCCCGATGCCGCCCTGACCTCGCCGGCGGACCGGGCGGCCCGCGGCGGGAGGCGACCGTCGTCGGTCGTGGTGCTCGCCGCGCTGTTCGCCGTGGCCGTCGCCGCCTACGTGGCGCTGGCGCTGAACGTCCCGCTGCCGTTCATCCAGCCCGACGAGCACCGCTACTCGGCCCTGGCCCGGTCGCTCGTGCACGGCCACGGCTTCGTGTGGCGCGCGGGCGGGCCCGGCCAGGCGGTCGATCAGACCGCCGCGTTGTACGTGTACTTCATCGCGCCCATGTGGTGGCTGCTGGACTCGGGGGGCGCCGCGCGCGATGGGTCGCGCGTGCTCGGCACGCTGGCGCTGTGCTCGCAGGTCGTGCCGGTCTGGCTCGTCGCCCGCAACGTCGTCGGGCCGCGCGTCGCGCTGATCCCGGCCCTGCTGGCCGTGGCCGGCACGTGGATGGTGATGGCCGCCTTCACGCTGACGGAGGTCCTCGCCCTCCCCCTCGCCACCGCCGCCCTGTGCTGCCTGGCGCTGGCGTTGCAGCACCCGGGGAGCCGTTCCGGCTATGCGGCGGTCGGGTTCACCCTGCTGGCGACCTGGGCGCGGCTGCAGCTCGTCGTCCTGCTCCCCGTCCTGTTCCTCGCCGTCGCGCTCGACGTCCTGCGCTGCGCGGGCGCGCGGCGCCGGCGCCTGAAGGCCCACCGGACGCTGCTGCTGCTCACCGGCGGCCTCAACGCCGGGCTGGCGCTGGGATCGCAGCTCGCCCCGGGCGCCGCGGGCGACTACGCGAGCCTCCTGCACACCGCCCTGCCGCCGATGGACATGGTCCTGCGCAAGGTCGGCCTGGAGTCGCTGGAGCTGATCCTCGTCTCGGGCTTCCTGCCCGTCCTGCTGGCGGCAGGAGGCGCCGTGTCGCCCGCCGCCTGGCGCGACGACCGCACGGGACCGCTGCTGATCGTGTTCTGGCTCGCGGCGCTGGCGACGACGGCGCAGGCCGGCGTGTACCTCGCGGCCGACCTCGGCGTCTGGTGGGGCATCGAGCGCTACCTCGCCTACGCGATGCCGCTGAGCATGGTGCTGATGGTGGCCCTGCTCGCCGAGCCGCGCCTGCTGCCGCGCCGCGCCTTCGTGGTCGCCGGCCTGCTCGCCCTGCCGCTGCTCCTGATGCCACCCCATCCGTTCCCGGTCACGCAGGCCGCGGCCTGGGCGGTCGCCCTGCGCGTCTGGAACGTGACGGGGCTGGACCGCTCCGAGGCGCCGGCCGTCATCGCCCTGGCCGTGGTGCTCATCACGTGGGTCGTGACCCGCGGGCGCTCGGGCGTCCGCGCCGTGCTTGCCGGCAGCACCGTGCTGCTCTGCGTGTTCGCCGCTCAGGACCAGGCGGTCTGGCAGCAGCTCATCGCCTCCTCGAAGGCGGCCCGCGCCACGTTCCCCGGCGATCTCGGGTGGATCGACCACCACGCGCGCGGGCCCGTCGCGGTGCTGGGCGACCACCAGAGCTCGGCGTTCCTGGAGAACCTCGACTACTTCAACGGCACGCTCGCTCAGGTCTATGTCCCGGCCGGCGAGCCGCTCACCGGGCCGCAGCTCGTGGGCCGGCCGTGCGGCTATCTGGTGAGCGCCTCGGGAGCGATCGTGTTCTCGGCCGAATGCGGTGCGCCGCCCCACCGGTTCCTGCTGCAGGACCGCGTGGCGCGGCTCCGGTTCTACGACGAGACGCGATCGGCGCAGGATCCGGCGATCGGGAGGATCGTCGAGCTGAGCCCCCGTCACCCGCCGCGGCTGCAGTCCAAGGTGGTCCTCCCGTGTCCGTCGGCGTGGTCGCCCGCGCCGGCCGGCCCGGCCGCCGCGGCGGCGCCGACCCCCTGCGCTCCCGCGCTGCGCATGAGCTGGTGGCTCGATCGCGCGGCACGCGTCACGGTGACCTTCCGCGGCAGCGCGCACGACCACATCGTCACCCTGCGGCATCGCCGCTGGAGGGTCCGGGCCGGTGGCTTGACGACCGTGCGCCTGGAGCTCTCGCGGGGCCACACCGAGCGGACCCTCGCGCTGGACTGGGCGCTCAGCGACGGACCGTCCGTCGTCACGGCGGAGATCAGCATCGGTGGCCGGACGCGGTCGCTGATCTCCTAGACGCGCGCCGGCGCCCCCGCCCCCGCCCCCACCAGCAGCTGCGCCGCCGTCGCGACCGCGACGTCGACCATGGCCGAGGCGGTCGCCGGGCGGGGCCCGTCGGCAGCGGTGATCGCCGCGAGGACGCGCGTCGGGGGCGTGCCGGCCAGCGGCCGGGCCGCCACGCGGTCGCGTCCCGTCAGCGCCAGGTACGGCACGAGCGCCACGCCCGCGCCCGCCGCCACGAAGCCCTGGATCGCGCCGTAGTCGGCGCTGGAGAAGACGATGTCGGGCTCGAAGCCCGCGGCCAGGCAGGCCCCGCGCACGACCGAGGCGCAGAACGCCGTCGGCGCGACCCAGGCGTCGGCGGCCAGCGCCGCGAGGTCGACCGCGGCCTCGCCGGCCAGCGGGTGGCCCGCCGGGAGCACCGCCCAGAGCGGGTCGTGGGCGAGGACGGTGCGCCGCAGGCCCGCGAGCGCGGCCGCGTCCAGCGCGTTGGGCTCGAAGACGACCGCCACGTCGCATGAGCCGGCCCGCACGCCGGCGACGGCCTCGACCGGATCCTCCTCGGCCAGGTGCAGCTCGACGTCGGGGTAGCGCTCGCGGAAGGCCGACACCGCGGCGGGGACCAGGGCCGTCCACGCCGACTCGAACGCCGCGAGGCGCAGCGAGCCGCCGCGGACTGCGACGAGGTCGTCGAGCTCAGCGCGGGCGGCCGCGAGCTGGCCGAGCACCACCGCCGCGTGGCGATCCAGCACCGCGCCGGCCTGGGTCAGGCGCGTGCCGCGGGGGCCGCGCTCGACGAGCACCGCGCCCGCCTCGCGCTCCAGCGCGGCCATCTGCTGGGAGATCGCCGACGGCGTGTACTGCAGCTCGGCGGCCGCCGCGGCGAACGAGCCATGCTCGGCGACGGCGCGCAGGACGCGGAGGCGGCGGAGGTCGGGCAGGCCGCGCCCGACCGCGTCGTTCTCCGCCGACCGTCCGCCTGCAGGCATGCCCGACATGAAGCGCAGCTTACGGCAGCCGTCAACGACTGCAGTCGCGCTTGCGCCTCGGCTCGGTCAGAGTGCCCGCCCATGCGGCTGCACGCCATCCCCCACTCCACCAACGTCGCCCGCGTCGCCCTCGCGCTCGGCCTCAAGGGCATCGCGCTGGAGGCGACCGTCCAGCACGACCCCGCCGACCGCGCCGCCGTGCAGCAGCTCTCCGGCCAGCCGTTGGTCCCCGTGCTGGAGACCGACGACGGCCGGGTCCTGACCGACTCCATGGCCATCGTCGCCTGGATCGACGCGACCTGGGCCCAGCCGCATCCGCTCTACCCCGCCGACGCCGCCGCGCGGCGCGAGGTCGAGGGCTTCGTGACCTTCTTCGACCACGTCTGGAAGGTCGCGCCGAACGCCATCGAGGCCGAGCAGGCGCGCGCCGCGCCCGACCGCGACCGGATCGCCGCCTGGGCGGCGCAGCTGCGGGGCTGGCAGCATGGGTTCGACGCGCTGCTGCACGGGCGGCCGTACCTCTTCGGCGACGCGCCCGGGGCCGCCGACGTCTGCGCCCACCCCTTCCTGCGCTTCGCGACCTCGAGCGACCCCGAGGACGACGACCTCTTCCACGGCGTGCTGCTCGAGCACCTCGCGCTGCGCCCCGGCGAGCACCCACGCCTGACCGCCTGGATCGACCGGATGGCCGAGCTGCCACGCGCCTGAGGCGCCGACGCCTAGGCAGCGAGGGCCCCGTACCTCCCCGGACCGGGGAGTTTTTAGGGCCGCTTCAGGAAGGAGGCAGACAATCGCGGATGCGAACGTACTCGCACGTGCACCTCCTCCCAGAAGCACGATCCGGCCCGCTCATCAGGCGGGCCGGATTGATTAAAGGGGCATCGTGTTACGGCTGTGTTGAGGCGCGGGACATTCGCCGTTGCGCTGTCTCGCGCGCACGCTCCCGGCGGCCGGCCCAGGAGAAGAGACCGACCGCCGTGCTCGAGCGTTCCGGGCGGCACCACCCCGGGCCGCCCTTCTCCAACTCGCCGCCTCGCGCTGTCCCACGAGCGCCGGCGACACGGCCCCGTCGCGGTCCGTTCCACCGGACGACACCGTTCGGGGACTCAAACGGCGCGTTCGGACGGAACTGGCGGTCGGATCAGCCGGAGCGCTGTTCGTTGCCGGACGTCGAGCTCTGCTGCGCTCGCCGCTCGCGGATCCGCACGGCCTCGATGCGGTTCTCGCGCACCGACTCGACACGGATCGAGTAGCCGTCGGCGGTGATGGTGTCGCCCCGCTTGGGCAGGCGCCCGAGCTCGGCGAACACGAACCCGCCGACCGAGTTGTAGGCGTCGGTGTCGACGGGCAGCTCGACGCCGTAGTCGAGCAGATCGGTCACCGCGACGTGGCCGCGGACGAACCAGTCGCCGTTGGCCAGGCGGCGGATGTGCCCGCCGGCCGGGTCGGTCTCGTCGTCGATCTCGCCGACGACCTCCTCGATGATGTCCTCGACGGTGACGATGCCGACCACGCGGCCGTACTCGTCGACGACCACGGCCATCGACGAGCGCTGGCGCTGCAGGTCGGCCAGCAGGTCGTCCAGCGGCTTGGTCTCGGGGACGATGACCGCCTCGCGCACCAGCGGCTCGATCGAGGCCTGCGGCCCCTCGGCCATCAGCGCCCGCGCCAGCGAGTTGGAGTGCACGATGCCGCGCACGCGGTCGCGGTTGTCGTCCTCGGTGACGACCAGCCGCGTGTGGCCGGACGAGATGCAGCGGCGCAGCGCAGTCTCGACATCCTCGCTCAGATCGACCGTGACGACCGCCGGGATCGGCGTCATGACCTGCCGCGCCTCCTGCTCGTGCAGGTGGAAGACGCCGCTGAGCATGCCGGCCTCGCCGGCGTCGAGCTTGCCGCCGGCGCGGGCCTGGCCGATCAGGATCCGCAGCTCCTCGGGCGTCGCGCCCTCCTCGGAGGCGGCGTTGGGATCGACGCGCAGCAGTCGCAGGAAGGCGTTGGACACGGCGTTCAACAGCGAGATGAAGGGCTTCATCGCCGTGTTGAACGCCAGCAGGGGCCGCGCGACCGCGATCGCGATCCGGTCCGGGTGGATGATCGCGTAGATCTTGGGCACCTGCTCGCCGACGACGACGTGGGCCGCGGTGACCACCACGTAGGCGATGGCCACCGAGATCGCGATCTTCACGCCGTGCGAGAAGCTGCCGAACAGCGGCTCGAACAGGGTCGCGATCGCCGGCTCGCCGAGGAAGCCGATGCCCAGCGAGGCGAGCGTGATGCCGAACTGGCACGCCGACAGGTACTGGTTGAGGTCGTCGTGCAGCTGCAGCGCGCGCCGCGCGCCGGCCGAGCCCTCCTCGGCCATGTCCTGCAGCGAGGAGCGCCGTGAGCGGACGAGGCCGAACTCGGCGGACACGAAGAAGCCGTTGACGCCGATCAGCACCGCGACCGCGAGAAGCAGCAGGATGGTCACGTGATGAGGCCGGGTCTGGCCCCGGCGCTACTTCGAGAGAGGTCGTCGTTCATGGAGCGACGACAGGACGCTACCAGCGCGATCGGCGCGCCGGGTCGCGGCCCGCCGATCGGGCTAGCCGCCGGGGAGGGCGTCGATGGTCGCCGCCAGGTCGATGTCGGCCTGGGTGAGCCCGCCCGCGCTGTGGTTGGTGACGCTCAACCGGACCTGGTTGTAGTCGTGGACCAGGATGTCGGGATGGTGGTTGGCCGCCTCCGCCGCGTCGGCCACCGCGTTGACGAACGCCATCGCCGCGGCGAAGTCGGGCAGCTTGCGGTCGGTGACGATCTCGTCGCCCTCGCGGCGCCAGCCGTCGAGCGGTCCGAGGCGCTCCTCGATCGTGTGGTCGTCCAGCAGCTCTGCCATATCGTCCTCCGCATGCGGATCGTCAGCCTCGTGCCGCACGCTACCGAGTTGCTGTACGCCCTTGGGCTCGGCGACGACGTCGTCGGCGTCACCCACGAGTGCGACTTCCCGGCCCAGACGGCCGGGGTCGCCCGGATCACCCGCGACAGGCTGCCCGGCGGGCTGTCGGCGGGCGAGATCGACGCGGCCGTGCGCGCGCGCACCGAGCAGGGCGAGGCGATCTACGGGCTCGACGAGCAGCTGCTCGCCGAGCTCAAGCCCGACCTGATCGTCACGCAGGAGCTGTGCCCCGTCTGCGCGGTCAGCTACGACGAGGTCAAGGCCGTCGCGGCGAAGCTGGCGCCGTGCCCCAAGGTCATCGCGCTGGACCCCAAGACGTTCGGCGAGACGATGAGCGACATCCGGACGATCGCCCAGGCGACCGGTGCGCGCGACGCGGCGCTCGACCTCGTGGCGCGGCAGCGCGCCCGGGTCGACCGCATCAGGATCGCGCTGAAGGACGCGCCGCGCCGGACCGTCGCGGCGGTCGAGTGGTTCGACCCGATCTACGTCGCCGGGCACTGGACGCCGCAGCTGATCGAGCTCGCCGGCGGCCTCGACGTGCTCGGATTCGCCGGCGAGCACAGCGAGCGGCTGGACTGGGACGCGCTGCGCGCCGCGCGGCCGGACGTGGTGCTGTGCATCCCCTGCGGCTACGACGGGCCGCGGGCGCTGCAGGAGGCCGAGCAGTTCTCCGACGAGCTGCGCGCGATCGGGGCCCAGGACGTCATCGCGCTCGACGCCTCGGCGTACTTCTCCCGCCCCGGGCCGCGGTTGGTCGACGGCCTGGAGACGCTCGCCCACGCGCTGCATCCCGACCTGGTGCCCGAGGCGCCGGGGACCGTGCACCGGCTCGCGCCGTAGGCGGGCCCGCCGCCGCCGTCAGAGCGTGTAGTTGTGGAGGTTGCCCGAGACGGCGATCGCGCCGGCGACGGCGAGCACCGCGAGGGCCGCGCACGCGACGTAGCCGAGCGCCGGGCGCCGGAAGCGGTCGGCCTGGTGGAACGCCGTGGCCGCCAGCACGCCGCCGATCAGGCCGCCGATGTGGCCGCCGAAGGCGATGTGCAGGCCCGGCAGGAAGCCGATCGCCAGGTTGATGAGGATCAGGCCGCCGAGGCCGCCGCTGAACGGGTCGTAGCCGCGGCGGCGCTGCTCGACCGCCAGCACGCCCATCAGTCCGAAGACCGCGCCGGACGCGCCGACGACCGGCGACGTCGTGGTCTGCACGAGCGCGCCGAGCGAGCCGCACAGCAGCGCCGTGAAGTACAGCGCGCCGAACCGCACCGAGCCGATCGCGCGCTCGAGCTGCTGGCCCAGGATCCACAGCAGGTACATGTTGAACCCGATGTGGATCAGCCCGCTGTGCAGGAAGCCGCTGGTGATCAGGCGCCAGTAGTCGCCGTCGTGCACGAGCGGTCCGTAAAGCGCGAAGTTGGAGTAGATGCTCCCGCCGTTCCCGCTGAACCCGATGTTGCCGCCCTGGCCGAGGAACACCAGCACGCAGACGGCGATGATCCCGATCGTGACTCGCGGCTCGGCATTGGCGTTGACCATCGCCGCGGTCCGCACCTTGGTCTTCTGCTTGGAGCAGACCGGGCAGCGCATGCCGACCGACGTCGGGGTCATGCAGTCCGAGCAGATCGGACGCCCGCAGTTGGAGCAGGAGACGCCCGTCTCGCGGGACG
>JAOPZP010000088.1 GCA_025964055.1 Conexibacter sp. | reverse complement strand
TGGGCGCGTCGGGCGCGGTGTCGATGCAGGTCACGCGCGAGCACCCGGGCCGGGTGGACTCGGCGGCGACGAAGAGCTTGGCGGGCGAGCCGATCGCCGACTGCGGGAAGCGCAGGTTGACCGTCCGCCCGCTGGGCCGCGAGACGTCGGTGGCCGCCACGCGCTCGGGCAGCTTGTTGGCCCGCTCGTGCAGGACCGAGCCGCGCAGGACGCCCTTGGCGTCGGCGGTCACGCACACGAGGTAGTCGGGCGTCGTGTCCGGCGGCGCGGTCGTCGTCCACGCCTTCAGGCAGACCGAGCCCGGGGGGCCGGCGTCGGCCAGCAGGGCCTTGCCGTCCCAGTCGGCCGCGAGCGTGATCGACGCGCGCAGGCGCCCGTCGCCGCCGCGCGTCAGCGACACGCGCGTGAGGTCCAGCGTGCTCGCGACGTCGCCCTTGGGATCGGCCGACTTGACCAGCTGGGGCGCCGTGGCGGCCGAGGCGCCGACCGCCCCGGCGGCGACGAGCGCGGCCACGGCGGCGACGGCGAGCGTCCGGCTCCGCATCTCAACGGCCCTCATAGGTGGCCTTGCCCGGTCCGTCCTCGAGGAACGAGCGGACGGCGTTCTTGAGGTCCTCGGTCGCGAACAGCGCGCCGGACACCTCGCCGACGATCGCGTCGGCGGCGCGGGCGCCGCCCTCCTTCTGCGCGCGGACGATCTGCTTGGTCGCCGCGTGGGCGCGCGTCGGGCCGTTGGCGATCTTGGTGGCGAACGCGTGCGCCTCGTCCGCGAAGCTCTCCGGTGCGTACACGCGGTTGACGACGTTCCAGTGCTCCAGCGTCGCGGCGTCGTAGAGCTCGCCCGTGTAGATCAGCTCCTTGGCCCGCGCGGGCCCGGCGCGCTCGGCCAGCCGCTGCGGACCGCCCATCGAGGGCGTCAGGCCGACGACGATCTCGACCAGGCCGAACCTCGCCTTCTCGGAGGCCAGCAGGATGTCGCAGGCCAGCGCGATCTCGAAGGCCGCGGTCAGGCACAGCCCGTGCGCGGCGAAGACCGTCGGCAGCGGCAGCTCCTCGATCGTGTGGATGACCTCCAGCAGGTCGTCCCACAGCTGCCCGCCGTCCTGCGGCGACATGCCGTCGAAGACCTTGCCGACGTCCACGCCGCCGGAGACGACCTTGCCCTCGGCGCGGATCAGCAGGCCGCGGGGCGGGTCGGCGGCGACGCGCTCGATCGCGGCACGGAAGCCGTCGAAGACCGCGGTGTCGAAGAGGTTCAGCGGCGGGCTGTCGATCGTCAGGACGGCGAGGGGGCCGTCCTGCTCGAGGCGGACGACGTCGCTCATGCCTGCTCCTTGAGCTGCTCGCCGGCGACCTGGATCTCGTCCAGGTCGCCGGGGGTCGGGATCCAGGGCAGCCGGACCGTGTCGTCGGCGTAGCGCGGGATGACGTGCAGGTGGAAGTGGAAGACGGTCTGCCACGCGACCTCACCGCAGGAGTTGAGGAGGTTGACGCCGTCGGCGCCCAGCGCCTCCTTCGCGCGTCCGGCCAGGCGCTGGCCGGCGACCGCCACGGCGGCGAGGTCCTCGGGGTCGATCTCCAGCAGGTCGCGGCTGTGGTTGCGCGGCACGACGAGGGCGTGCCCGCGCGTTCCCGGGTTGATGTCCATGAACGCGACCGTGCGCTCGTCGGAGTCCACGATCGTCGACGGGATCTCGCCGGCGACGATCTTGCAGAACAGGCAGTCGGGATCGGTGACGGGCATGGCGGCACCATATCCATCGCGCCAGTCCGTTCAGAAGTGGTTCAGCCTTCGGCTGGGGCCTCCGCGGTAGGGTGAGACGTCGATGTCCGGCGTGTCCCAGACCCCGACCCAGGCTGCCCTGCAGGCAGACGTGTCGGCACTGGCCGCCCTCGACCGCCTTCCCTGCTCGGCCGGCGAGGCCGAGGCGGCACGCTGGATCGCGCAGCGCCTGCAGGCCTCGGGCGCCCGCGTCGTCGTGGACGAGGAGACCGTCCACGGGACGTACTTCACGCCGCTGGGCGTGCTCAACGCCGCCGGCGCCGCCGCAGGCGTGGCGGTGCTCACCGGCCACCGCCGCACCGGCGGCCTGATCAGCGCGCTGGCCGCGGCCGGCATCTGGCAGGACCTCACCGGTGGACGGCACCGCACGCTGCGCCGGTTCCTCAAGCGCCAGACGACGACCAACGTCATCGGCGAGATCGGCGCCCCGGACGCCGCGCGCACGCTCGTGGTCCACGCCCATCACGACGCTGCGCGCACGAGCTTCATCTTCGACCAGGGCGCCGCGCGGTTCATGACCGAGCGCCTGCCCGGGGTCATGGACCGCATCGACCGCTGGCCGCCGTTGATGGGCCTGGTCATCGGCGGACCGGCCGCCGTTGCCGTGAGCGCCTTCACCGGCGGGCGCAGGACGGCGCTGCTGGGCGCGGCCTTCGCCGCCGGCACCGCCGCGATCATGGCGCACATGATCCGCGAGCCGGTCGTGCCCGGAGCCAACGACAACCTCAGCGGCGTCGCCGTCCTGCTGGAGGTCGCGCGCCGCCTGCAGGAGCGCCCGCCGCCGGCCGACGTTCGCGTGATCCTGCTGTCGGCGGGCGCCGAGGAGGCCAACCAGGAAGGCATGCTCGCCTACGCGCGCCGCCACTTCGGCGAGCTGCCCGTGGAGTCCACCAGCTTCCTCTGCCTCGACACGGTCGGCTCGCCCGAGCTCGTGCTCATCGAGGGCGAGGGCTTCCTGCGCATGTACGAGTACCCGTCCCAGCAGAAGGAGCGCGTGGCGGCCGCCGCGCGCGACGCGGACGTGCCGCTGCGCCGCGGCATGCGCTTCACCTTCGCGACCGACGGGCTCGTCCCGCTGCGCCGCGGCTACGAGGTCGCCGCGCTGGGCTCGGTCACCGAGCACCTCGTGCCGGCCAACTACCACTGGCCGACCGACACGGCCGACAACGTCGACTACGCCACGGTCGCCGCGGCCAGCGACGTGGTCGAGGCGACGATCGCGCGGACGGCGGAGGGGACGTAGGGGCTCGCGGCGCTCGGCGGTGCGATGGCGGGCGTCGGGGACTGGCGTCGTGGGCGTGGTCGTGCTCCGTGGCGCTTGTTGATGTGGTTGGTCGGCCGAGCGGGCGGGCGTTCAGCGCGCGGCGTCGGTGAGACGCCGGCGCGGTCGGGCCATCACCGACGAGAGCGTGCGTTGGGGAGGGCGCCGGCGCCGGCGGTGGGCCCGAACGCCGCGGCACCACCGCGCCCAACAGGCCCACCCCACCGATCACCGCCGCGGACGACCCAGAGCGCCCGAGCCACCACCCGCTCGCTCTCGTCATCGCCGCAATGCACACACGCGCCGCCGCTGCGCCCGCGCTGCACGCCGCCGGCGACCGCACCGCCGGCTTGGAAGGACGACTGAACCACCGCACGCGTGGCTCAGTCGCCGAGGCTCAGGTCAGCGCCGCCAGCCGGTGGTGGCGCAGCCGCTCGGGCGGCTGGCCGAGGAGGACCCATTCGCCGTCGTCGCGGCGGGTCACGGCGCCCTCGCGGACGAGGTCGCCCATCGCCGTCGTCACCGACGGGCGGTGGGCGCCGACGAGGTCGGCCAGCCGCTGATGGCTCAGCGGCAGCGGGACGACGACGCCGTCGGGCGTCACCCGCCCCCAGCGCTCGGCCAGGTGCCAGAGCGTGAGGCACAGGCGGTCGTCGACGCGCTGGTGGTGGGAGATCGCCAGCGCGATGGCCAGGGCGTGGGCCCGCCGGATCCCGCGGCTGAACAGCTCGACGCCGAGCTGCGGGAACGGCGCAAGGCGCTGGACCAGCGCGTGGTCGAGGACCGCCAGGCGCGCGGGCTCGAGGACCTCCCAGCCGACCTCGGCCTGGACGTGGGAGCCCTCGGGATCCCACTGCCACGGTCGCATGACGTCGCCGGGGCCCAGCAGCTCGACGCACTGGCGGCCGAGGACCTCGACCTCGCGCGTCAGCAGGCCCTCGTAGATCAGGAAGCCGCGGTGGTGGATCTCGGGCTCCATGGCCGCGGCGGCATCCCACTCGCCCGGGCTCAGGCGCTGGACGCGCGTGCGCGCCGCGAGCCGGGCGCGCTCGAAGGTGGCCGGATCGAGCCCGTCGCCGAAGTCCGGATCGGCATCGAGCAGGCTGACGACATCGTTGGGCACAGGACGGGTCTACCCGCCGACGTCGGAGTGCTGACGTCGAAGCTCCGACGCGTGCGCTCGGCGCCGCCGGCGGGCGGCTCTAGCTTCGCTGCCGACCCGACCCCAACCCCCAGGAGGCCCTCGTGTTGTGGCTCATCATCGGCATCGTCCTGCTCATCATCGCCATCGCCGGCGGCACGATCATCCACCCGATCCTGTTCGCCATCGCGATCCTCGCGCTGCTGGCGTTCTTCGCGGGCCGCGGCGGGCGCACGACGCTGTGACCGTGAGCGGCGGCGTCGCGCACGTGGCGCTGCGTGGCGAGCTCGACCTGGTCGGCGCCATCGGCGTCGACCGGGAGCTCGGCGACGCGATGGCCCGAGGAGTCGACGCCCTCGTCGTGCACCTCGACGACGTGACGTTCATCGACTCGTCCGGGCTGCGGGCCCTCATGGAGGCCACCCGGTTCGCCGAGCGCTGCGGGATCGGCCTCAAGATCCTGCCGGGACCACCCCACGTCATGGAGGTCGTGGAGGCGGCGGGACTCTCCGGCCGGCTGCCGTTCGTGGGCTATCCGTGAGCATGTGACATCACCGCTCAAGATCCCTGCTCGGATTGCCGAGATCAACGGCGATGTCCGGCGCCCTCGAGCTCTCTGAAGATCCGCAGCAGCCGCCGATCGGCCCGCTGCCCGACCGGGTCGCGATCTGGCCGATCGAGGACGGGACGTTCGGGATCGACGCGACGTTCACCGGCGTCACGGGCTACCAGCACGCCGAGGCCCACGAGGCCGTGCTGCGCCAGCGCGGCGTGACGTGCTCGTTCCGCCAGGAGCTCGACGGCGGTTGGACGATCCGACTCGGTCCGCTGCCGCGGGCGCTGGTCGAGCAGGCCGTCGCGCTGTTCATCGGCTCGCGGTAGGCGCGGGCCAGGCCTGGTACCGCCCCGCGCAGGGTCGGCGGTCGCTGGCCTGTGACGAGGGACGTTCGTCGCCGGACCGATGGGCGATTCAGCGTATTAGACGCCTCGACAGTGAGCAGTCGTTAGTGGTTGGGTGCGGCTCGTCCGGGAGGCGGACGACCGGTCGATGGGTGCCCGGGGGGATTTCTAGGTGGGGGTGGGTTGTGGGCGCTTTGCGGTCGCGGTACGTGCTGCTGGTCTCGGCGGTCGGGTGTGTCGCTGCGTTGTTGGTGGCGTTGACGATGGGGACGCCGTCGAACGCGAAGACGTCCGCCGCGCCGGCGGCTTCGTTGCGCCCCGCGTCGAAGCCGACGGGCGACGTGACGCGGCTGGGCGACGAGGTCGCCGCTGGATCACCGAGGCCGGAGGAATCGTCAACTCCAAGGCGTTCCGCAACCGGACCGAGGCCCAGGCCCAGGCAGGCACGCAGCGCCTGATCAACGACGTCGTCGACCTCAGCACCCGGATTACCCGTCTGTATTACTACGCGCTTGTCGGCGACGAACCTGGGCACAACGGAAACCCAGCGGCGTTCGACTCGGGTCTGCTGCACTACGCCGACGCGACGCACGCCGCGCCGTACCCTCGGCCGATGTACGACGACTACCTCGCCAAGACCAACCCTGGAAACGTTCCGTGAGTGCTCGCCGGTGGGCAATCGGTTTTGCGTCGACGGCCGTGATGATCGTCGCGGCTCCGGCCAGTGGCCAGACCCGAGCCGGCGAGGTCGTCCTCGACACCGTCAACGCCAGCACGCCGGTTTCGGCCTACGGCGGTGTGGCAGTCTGGAGCGCTTTTGATGCGGCATCGAAGACCTACCAGCTGAGGGCGTATCGCGACGGGCAAGTCAGCGATGTCCCAGTGCCTCCGCGCCATTCGCCGTTCGACGCCGACGTCGGCCCCGACGCGACCGGCCGGCCTGTCGTGGTCTACTCCCGCTGTCGCGTCGATCAGACGGGCGGCCTGTTCTTCAACGAATTGCCTGAGTTGGGGTTCGCGAGGGGATGTGACATCCGTCGGTTCCGGTTCGCCGATGGCACCGACCGCACGCTCGCGGCGGCCCGATCGAAGGTGCGCTCCGAGGTCACGCCAAGCATCTGGGGCAGCCACCTGGCGTACTTCGCGGTCGGGGAGCCACGCCACGGGCCGCGCAGCACGACCGCCCGGCTCTATCTCGCCGACCTCAGCGGCAAGCAGCACACGCGCCGCTACCGCGGCGGCGACGGCCGCAAGCTCGACCGCTTCGCCGGCAAGGTGTCCGACGGCCCATCGCCCACGTCCCTCGACCTGCGGAGGACGACGATGACCTACGGCTGGTCCAACCTGGAGACCTGCCCACAAGGCGAGGGCGACTCATCAGGAGAGGCGCAGGCCGCCCAGATCTGGCGCCAGAGCAGCACCCGTCGTAAGCGGCTGGCGAGCGAGTGCCAGGGCCTGGGAGTATTCGGCCCATTCTTCGACGCCGATGCAATCCGCTGGGTTGCGCCCCAGCCACTGCACGCCACAGCCCTCAAGTCGTCGATCGCCGGGCACGACATCCCGCTGCCGGCCTACACGGTGGGGGCGGCACTCGACGGACCGAACCTCATCGTTGCTCGCGGCACTGAGACTGGGCCGACGCAAATCGTCTCGCTGCCGGTCCCGTCAGCGGGACCGTAAGGCAACGAGGCCTTCCGCCGTCTCGTCGCCGCTGGGTTCTCCTTCTCGGCCTGTCGCGCCGAGCACATGAACTCCCGAGTGCCGCGTGGACCGCTCCTACTCCGCACGACGTCTTCGGTCCTTCTTGTCGCTGCGCTCGCGCAAGACGGACTCAACGTCGACTCTTCACGACGTCATCGCCTTGATGCACTCCGTGGCCGCACGCAACCTGCGACATTCGATCAATGACTAGAGGTTCTCTCGTCAGCGCTGGTGCTGCCCTCGCACTCGGCCTGGCTTCTGCCAGCTGGGCCGTCAGCGCCGGCACAGCGCCAGGCCCGACGGCTGCAAGTCTTCGACACCTGGAGAAGCAGATCGTCGGTCAGCGCCAGAACCTTGCCGCGCAAGGGATCTTCCTCGTTGGAACCGAGCGCAACCGATCGTGTCTCACCGTGGGGCTGGCCAACCCCACGCGACCGAATCGGAACTACGTCTTGCAGCGGTTCGGTCATGGTGTCTGTCTCGCAACGACACCCGACGCCCTAACGCAGGCGTGCAGCGGGCCCTTCTCGAAGAAGGTCCCGACCGGGACGGTGACCGTTCCGGACGTCTCCGATCTCGGGCTCTTCCAGGCTGAGAAACGCATCACCGCGCTGGGCCTGAGATACGCCGTCAGGTGCCTGAGCGACAGTATCGGCATAGCGAGACGCCCGGTTCGGTTCTCTCCGGAAGCGCTTGTCCGCATTACCGCGCAATGTCCGCGGCCCGGCGAGAAGGTCCCTGCGAGCTCCACGGTCGCTCTTCAGGGTGTAGCGCCCCTGCCCGGTGGATTCGACTACGCCATTGGCGTCCTCGACGCCTACAACACCGGCTCCAACAGTCCGTGCCAAGACGGTCGCAATCCCTAACGGTCGAACCTGAGCAACTTCAGCGCCTGAACGCGAGCACTCCGGGATTCCCGGGATGAATCGCATCGACCGCAACCTCATCTTCGCTCGGGACCGACGCATCGGCGACGAGCTGTACCGCCTCTTCGGGATGCGTAGCCACGCATCCAGGGCGACAGCGCCGCGGTAAGCCCGCGCGCCCCGGGGGCCCGACCACCACTCTGGGTCTCCGATTTCACCTCACCTGCGCCGCGAGGATCGCAACCGCGAAGGCCGATCACGCCGCCTGCACCAGACGCACCGCCACGTAGGCCAGCACCCCCGCGCCGGCCAGCCGCCGGACCGCGTTGACGCCCTGCGTCAGCTCGAGGCCCGCCCAGGCCGCCAGGCCCGCGTAGGACACCACCCGCGCCGCATCGTGCGAGCCGCCGTGGAGCACCCGCCCGGCCAGCGATGCCGCGAGCGCCACGAGCAGCGGCGCGTTCGGGAACTGCACCACCGGATATCGCGCCGGCCATCCATGCTGCGCCCGGCGCCACAGGTCGAGGACGGCGGGCACGCGGGAAGACTACGCGCCGCACGTCACCCCACGCGCCGCCGGCCTCCTCCGACGTCGAGGGACGACTGAATCTCGTACAGCGAGATTCA
>JAOPZP010000035.1 GCA_025964055.1 Conexibacter sp. | reverse complement strand
CTACAGCGCCTCCCCCGCCGGCAGCGCCGGCCCCACGGTCGGCAGCCGCGCCGGACGCGGCAGGCTCAAACTCACCAGCGAGGCGACCGCGAGCACCACGGCCGCGACGATCAGCACGGTGTCGTAGGACCCGGTCGCGTCGTAGGCCATGCCCGGCAGCCAGGCGCCGATGGCGGAGCCGAGCTGGTGGATCGCGTTGAGGCAGCCGAAGGCCAGGCCGACGGTGCGGGGCTCGACGTAGCGGGCGGCGAGCCACTGGGTGGGGGCGACCGTCGAGAAGTCGACGAGGCCGAAGAGCAGCGCGAAGGCGATGAGCGCCGGGCCGCCGGCCAGGAAGTAGAGGGCGACGAAGGAGGCGCCGCGCGTCGCGTAGAGGCCGGCGAGCAGCAGGCGGTTGTCGATGCGGTCGGCGAGCGGGCCGGAGGCGAGGATGCCGGTCACGTTCGCGGCGGCCAGGAGCGCGACCGCGACGCCGGTCGTCGAGCTCGGGATGCCGCGGTCCTGGGCCAGCGGGATGAGGTGGGTGTCGACGAAGCCCGTCGTCGTGAGTCCGCAGACGAAGAACGGCGCCGCGAGCATCCAGAACCCGCGGGCGCGCAGCAGTCCCGCGAACCCGATCGCGCCGTCGGGGCCCGTCGTCGCGCCCGCCACGCCCGGCTCCACCGCGCGTGGCGCGACGGCGCCCCCGATCGGCTCCAGGCCGAGATCCTCCGGCCGGTCGACCAGCCGGCGCCACAGCACCGGGGCGACGACCAGCGCCAGCAGCGCCGAGCCGCCGAGCAGCGTCGGGCGCCAGCCGGCGGCCGAGATCGCCACGAGGGCCGCGGGCACGAGCAGGAGCTGCCCGGCGCCGAAGCCGGCCTCGACCAGCGCGAACGCCAGGCCGCGCCGCTGCGTGAACCAGTAGGTCACGGCGACCGACGCCGCGACCCCCGACGCGCCGCCGAACCCCAGCGACGCGATCACGCCATAGGTCAGCGCGAGCTGCCACGGGCTCTGCGCCAGCGCGCTGAGCGCCAGCCCCACGGCGACCAGCAGGCTGCTGGCCACCAACACGCGCCGGATCCCGAAGCGGTCGACCGCGCGCCCGACGAACGGCTGCGACCCGCCGTAGACCAGGAACGACAGCGAGCCGATGAGCGTGATCGTCCCGCGCGATGCGCCGAACGCGTCCTCCCACGGCCGCACGAACGCACCGAAGCTCAGCCGGACGCCCTGCGCGCAGAGGATCGCGAAGAAGCAGAGCGCGAGGATCGTCCACGCGTAATGGCGGCGGCGCGGCCCCGCCGGCTCCCCGGCGCCCATGCGGCCCAGCCTACCGCCGCCGCGCCCGAGCGCTGGGGCTAGCTCGCGTCGCGCTCGCGGTCGCGGCGCAGCAGCGCGGCGACCTGGCGCTCGACGGCCTCGAGGCGCTCGAGCACCGAGGCGTCCTCGTCCTCGCGCGCGATCGCGGCGCCGATGTCCGCGACGGTGAACCACGCATACGGGAGGCCGCAGGCCGCGGCGATCACGCGGAGGTGCGACTCGCGCGCCCGGCCGCGCGAAGTCCCGAGGTCCTTCACCGTCGACCGGCTGAGGTCCGTGTTCTCGGCCAGCTGATCCCAGCTCGTGAAGCCCGCGAGGGCCATGGCGGCGCGGATCCGCCGACGGATGTCGTCCTGGGTGAGCACCGGCCGGAACGACCGTAGGCGGACAGTTTCGGTCAGGTGTCGACAGCAGCGGCGATCCGGCGGGTTCCGGTCCCGATCTGTCGGATGTCAGCAGATACGGAGCACGCGCAGGTCGCTTGTCATCCCTCGGCGGCCGTGGCGTCGTGCGCTGCGCCGACCGGCTTGGACTCCGGCGAGCCCCGCTGCCGCAGGTACACCGACAGGATCACCATCGAGCCGACCGCCAGGAACTCCGACTGCCAGTTCTGCAGCGTGCGGTTCCAGAAGTCCGCCGTCGTGATGTAGGACAACCATGAGATGGGCGCGGCCTGGTGGTCGAGCTGGTTGGCGTTGTAGTTCACCCGTCCGGTCAGCGACTGGGCCAGCCACGACGCGACCCAGATCGACATCATCACCAAGAGGAGCGAGTTGGAGTAGATGCGCGTGCGCCAGCCGCCGGCGCGCGCCCAGCGCGGTGAATCGGGCGTGGCGTGCGCGCCGACCTTCTGCTCCTCGTCGCTCTCGGCCCCCGTCCGGTTCAGCTCCTTGGACTCGTTGGAGCCCCGCTGCACCAGCCACACGGTGGTGAAGATGTACAACGAGAACTGCAGGTACTCCGACTGCCAGTTCTCCATCACGTCGGCCCAGAAGAGGGCCGAGGTGACGTAGTGGCCGAGGCTCATCGGGTCGCCCTGGTGCAGCAGCGAGTCGTGGTTGACCGAGTCGTGGCCCGAGATCGCCTGCCCGACGAGCGTGGCGAGGAAGAGCAGGCCGAAGCCGATGCTGAGGCCGTTGGCCTTGAGCCAGTACGGCATCCGTCAGCGCCCCAGCACCCCGAGGGCGATCGCGTAGGCGAGGCCCGCGGTGATGAAGGTCAAGTACACCCAGAACACGATCCGCACGCTGCGCATCAGGCCTGCTCCTCGCATTCGTATGGTCCGTCGCCGTTGGGGTGGCAGCCGACGGCCTGCAGCCGCCAGCCCTGCTGCGTGTCGTCGAGGAACAGCGTGTCGCCGCCGGCGAGCTCCACCTCCGCGGACGTCGCGTAGACGCGCACCGCCGACGCCCGGCGGCCGTGGACCGAGAGCCCGAGCACCGCCTTCGCGCAGCGCTTGCCCGGCTGGTCCTTGACGAGCTGCTGGCGCAGCGGCGGGCTCAGCTGTGCGCACGCGGTCGCGCCGTCGCCGGCCTGGACGGCCGTGGCGAACCGCTCGGCCGCTGCGCGGGCCTGCTGGCGGTCGGCACCGGTGCCGCAGCCGGAGGTCAGCAGTGCGGCGGCGGCGGCAGCCGCAAGGACCCGGAGCGAGCGGTGGGACATGGCGTAGCCCATCGTCACCAAGGCGGCGACGCGCCAAACGTAACGGAACCTGAATGGCCGAGCGTGGTGCCCGGTCCCTACGCGAAACCCGGGCTCCAGTTGCCCGCCAGCTCCGTGCGCGACCGCACGCCGAGCTTCTCGTAGATGCGCGTGAGGTTCGCCTCGACGGTCTTCTCCGACAGGTAGAGCGCGGCGGCGACCTCGCGGTTGGTGCGCCCTTCGGCCACGAGCGCGGCGACCGATCGCTCCCGATCGCTGAGCGCTCCGACGCCGGTGCTCCGGGCGTGGGCCTGACGTCCGGGACCCGGACGCGGCACCGGTCCGGGCAGGAGCTCACGCTCGGCGGCCTCGCGGTCGGCGATCGCGTCGAGGCGCTCGGCGTCGCCGGCGACGCGCTGCAGCTCGATCCGGGCGGCCTCGTGCTGCCCGGAGGCGTGCAGCGCCCGGCCGGCCAGCAGCCGCGCGCCGAGCTCCTCCTGGCGCAGGCCGAGCCGCTCAGCGTCGTTGACCGCCGACGTCGCCAGCCGGGCGGCCGCGCGGGGCTGGCCGCGCGCGAGCAGGACCTC
>JAOPZP010000033.1 GCA_025964055.1 Conexibacter sp. | reverse complement strand
CCTTCCGCACCGAGCTCGAGTACCTGCAGCGCCAGTACGTCGGGGGTCGATGCGCACGCCCGCCGCGTCGTCGCCGGTCTGGCTGCCGCCGGCGTCGATCAGCACGGTCGCCGGCCGCCCGCGCGGGAAGCGGATGCGGAGCACGCCGGTCCGGGCGGTGGCCGCGGCGCGGACGTCGATCGCCCGCGGCGTTCCGGGGTCGAGCACGACGCGGTAGCGGCCCGGTGACGCCGCCTCGTGCGCGTGGTCGAAGCGCGGCGCGGCGGCGGCGCTCGGCGGGCGCCTCAGCGCGGCGGCCACCGGCAGCAGCGGCACGTCGCCGAGCGCCGCGCAGCCGGTCCCGCTGACGTGCGTGGGGCTGAAGCCGCGGATCTGCCGGTCGCTCCACGCGTAGCCGGCGCCGAAAGCGTCGAGCGCCGGCACGGTCTCGGGGCTCAGCTGGACCATCCCGAACGGGACCGCGGCGCCGGGCAGGGTCGCGCCGGCCCCGCCGCCGTGGCGGATGTCGGGCTGGGCCGAGCCGGTCCCGACGAACGGATCGACCAGCGAGGACGGGAGCGCGCGGGCCGGCGACGCCGGCGCCAGCGCGGCGGTCAGGGCGATGGCGATCAGCCCATAGGCGCCCGGCCGCATGCGGCGGCACGCTACCGGGGTAGCGTGGAACCCATGAGCGAGCACCATGGAGCCGACCGGGTCGGCGGCGGCGAGGCGTCGCTGGGCGACGCACAGGCCGCCAACCCCCCGGACGATCTCGACATGATCTATCCCGACGCCGACCCCGTCGACACCGACGTCGAGTACGAGGGCGACGGTCCGCCGCCGCCCGAGGAGCGCGACAACGAGGACCCCGCGCCCAACGCACCGTAGGGCCGATCCGGGCTCAGCCCCTCGAACGGGTGCAATAGGTTCGGGCGGCTGACCACAGGGCCCTCTTGGCGTGTATGTTCCCGGCGTGTTCACGCCGGTGCAGACGCGTCGCACCTTCGAGGAGGCGGCCGAGCAGATCGCGGACAAGGTCCGCATCGGAGAGCTGCGGGTCGGCGACAAGCTCCCGGGTGAGCGCGCGCTCGCGGCGCAGATGCAGATCAGCCGCCCGACCCTGCGCGAGGCCGTCAAGGTCCTCGTCGAGGCGGGCCTGCTGGAGGTCCGCCGCGGTCCTGGCGGCGGCATGTTCGTGGCGACCGACGTCGTCGGCGTCGAGCTCGTGCGCCAGCGCTCGACGCTGCGGCTGCACGAGGTCGCCGGCGTGCTCGAGGCCCGGCGGATGCTCGAGCCGCGCGTCGCCCAGCTGGCGGCCGTGCGGGCCACCGAAGAGGACTTCGCTGCGCTGCAGCGCTCGATCGACGCCATGCGGGCGCTGGTCGACGCGGGCCGCGCGCTGAAGCAGGAGGACCGGTTCCTCCAGCTCGACGTGCAGTTCCACCTGGCCCTCGCGCGGGCCTCGGGCAACGCGACGGTCGAGTCGCTGATGCGCGTCCTGTTCCGCCAGCTGGAGATCGCGCGCGACATGGCGATGCACCTGCCGCTCGTCCCGGAGTGGACAATCCAGATCCACGAGCGGACCGTGGCCGCCGTGCGCTCGGGCGACCTCATCGAGGTGGAGGCCGTCATGGACGAGCACGTCGGGCAGCTCGAGCGGACCTGGGAAGAGGAGACGGCCCGGGCGCTCGTGCGTCCGCTGCCGGACTTCCTGCTTCCCGGGGCCTCCCGCACCAAGCCCGCCGCGTGACTGACCGGACGTTCAGCTTCGCCGGATTTGGTGGTAAGGTCGCCTGACCCATTTGGGGTCGTTGACTTGCCCAGCGAGGAGAGGGAGTGCCGGACGTGCCGCGCACGACGGATGGCATCGGAACCACGCAGCCGACCGGCATCGGGGCGGCGACGCCACCCTCGGCGACCGGCGCGCCCGTCAAGCTCCACCGGCCCGACGTGACGCTGACTGACAAGTACCTCCTCGAGCAGGGAACGGTCTTCCTGTCCGGCACGCAGGCCCTCGTCCGCGTGCTGCTGGACCAGGTGCGCGCCGACCGCCGGCGCGGCCTGAAGACCGCGACGTTCGTCTCGGGGTACCAGGGCTCGCCGCTCGGCGGCCTGGACAAGGAGATCCTCGGCCTGCGCGACATCGCCGCCGAGCACGCGCTGCACTTCACGCCCGGCCTCAACGAGGAGCTGGCCGCCACCGCGGTCTACGGCTCGCAGATGGCGCCGGCGCTGCCCGGCCCGCGCTTCGACGGCGTGACCGGCGTCTGGTACGGCAAGAACCCGGGCCTGGACCGGGCCGCCGACGCCCTGCGCCACGCCAACTTCGCGGGCACGCACCCGCTCGGCGGCGCGCTGGCGCTGGTCGGCGACGATCCCTCGTGCAAGTCCTCCACGTTGCCCTCGGCCGCCGAGGCGACGCTCGCCGCGCTGCACATGCCGACCTTCTACCCCGGCACGCTGCAGGAGGTCCTCGACTTCGGCCTGCACGCCGTGGCGTGCTCGCGCGCGTCGGGGCTGTGGA
>JAOPZP010000016.1 GCA_025964055.1 Conexibacter sp. | reverse complement strand
TCGGCGATCGTGCCGCGGTCGTCGGGATGCGGCCACACCGCGGTGTCCAGCGCCTCGCAGAGCTCCAGCGGCAGGTCGCGGCGCAGCCGGCCCAGCGGCGGCAGGCGCTGCCCCACGCGGCGCGCCGTCGCCCCCGCTCCCCGAGCGCGCACCGGGTTGACGCCCGACAGCCCCTCGTAGATGCACAGCGCGAGCGCGTAGAGGTCGGCCTCGACGCCCACGTCGGCGCCCTCGGCCTGCTCGGGCGCCATGTAGGCGAGCGTCCCCACGACGTCGCCCGTGCGCGTCAGCGCGTCGTCGCCGGCGATCCGCGCCACCCCGAAGTCCGTGAGCTTGGCGGGGGCGCCGCGTGGGTGGGCCGGTTCGACGGCGTCGGGGATCAGGATGTTCAGCGGCTTGACGTCGCGGTGGATGACGCCCCGCTGGTGCGCGTGGGCCAGCGCGTCGCACAGCGCGACGCCGATCTCGACCACGTCGCGGTCCGACAGCGCGCCCTCCTGCAGCAGCCGCGCGAACGTCGCCCCACGGACCAGCTCGGAGACCAGGTAGACGTTCTCCTCGTCGGAGCCCGCCTCGTGCAGCGCGACGATCGCGGGATGCTGCAGGCGCGCGGCGGCCACGGCCTCGCGCTGGGCCCGGCGCGCGGTGTCGGCGTCGGGCGCCGGGATGCGCTTGACCGCGACGGTGCGATCGAGCTTGAGGTCGTGCGCCAGCCAGACCACGCCGAAGCCGCCGCCGCCCAACCGGCGGATGAGCCGGTAGCGGTCCAGCACGACCTCCGAGCCGCCGCCCGTGGCCTCCGTCGTGTCGTGCTCGGCGGTCTCCACCGCCTCCGTCTTCCGCATCAGATGCAGGGACCCTGCGAGCGACGGCGAAGTTGCACGGGGCGCCTCCCGCCCGCCCCTCCGGTCATACTGGCCCCTTCGCCCACGCCAGGAGCGCGGACGTGTCCTTCTTCGACGACGAACCCGACGAGCCAACCCGCGTCACCCGGCCCGCCCGGCCTCGCCGTGCCGCGTCCGCCGGCGGCGCCCCAGGCCGTCCGGAGCCGGAGATCGCCCGGCGCCGCCAGTTCGCGCTGTTCGGGGCGCTCGCCATCGTGGCCATCATCGTGATCTTCGCGGCCAAGGGCTGCGCCAGCACGCGCCACAAGAACGCGCTGAAGGACTACAACCGCGAGGTGTCCTCGATCGTCCAGGACTCCGACCAGCGCGTGTCCAAGCCGCTGTTCGACGTGCTGACCAACGGCGGGGGGCAGACGCAGGACGTCCGTGTCGCCGTCAGCCAGGTGCGCCTGCTCGCCGAGGAGGACGCCAAGCGCGCCCGCGCGCTGAGCGTGCCCGGCGGCGTCGCGGCGGCCCAGCACGACTTCGAGCTGACGATGGACTTCCGCGCCGAGGGCGTCACGAAGATCGGCGACCTCCTGCCGCGCGCGCTGAGCAACCAGCCGGGCGCCGCGGAGTCCATCCGCCGCATCGCCGGGCAGATGCAGAAGTTCCTCGCCTCCGACGTCGTCTACTCCCAGCGCGTCATCCCGCTCATCCAGCAGGCCCTGAACAGCAACAGCATCGGCGGCCAGACCATCGCCACGTCGCGCTTCCTGCCGAGCATCGGCTGGCTCGACTCGGCGCAGGTCGGCGCCCGCCTCAACCCCGACGCGGGCGCCGGCTCGTCGTCGAGCACGGGCGCCGTCGCGCCGGGCACGCACGGCCACGGCCTGATCGGCGTCAAGGCCGGCGGCGTCGCGCTCGTGCCCGGCCAGGTGGTCAACCGCGTGCCGGCCACGGCGCCGCTGGCGCTCGAGGTGACCTACGCCAACCAGGGCCAGAACGACGAGTCCAACGTGACGATCACCGCCAAGCTCACCGGCGGCCCGAAGGCGATCACCGCCACCAAGCGGCTGAACCAGACGAAGGCCGGGTCGACCGCTCCGGTGACGATGCAGCTGCCGTCGGTGCCACCCAAGGGGCAGTCGACCACGCTGACGGTCACGATCAAGCCCGTCCGGGGCGAGAAGAAGACCGACAACAACACGCAGACCTACACGATCCTCTTCACGTAGGACCCATCTAGTAGCGTCGCGGTGGTGGATAGCTCGACCGCGGGGATCGTCGCGCTCATCGGATGCGCGGTCGCGCTCGCAGCGCTGATCGTGGCCGTCGTCGCCCTCGTGCGGCTGCGCCGGCTGCGCGCCGACCAGCGCGTCCTGCTGGGCACCGCCCCGGCCGACGACCTCGTCGAGCACGCCGCGCGCATCGAGCAGGAGTTCCGCTCCCTGCACGCCTACGTCGGCGAGATCGCCGCACGGCTGGACGGACGGCTGGGGACCGCGGAGATCCGGCTGGACGGCACGATCGCCCACCGCGGCCTCGTGCGCTTCGACGCCTACAACGAGATGTCGGGCCAGCAGTCGGTCTCCATAGCGCTGCTGGACGCCATGCAGTCGGGGATCATCCTCACGAGCATCCACCACCGCGACCAGGCCCGGCTCTACGTCAAGCACATGGCGGCCGGCGAGCCCGAGTACCCGCTGTCGCCCGAGGAGGTCGAGGCCGTGCGCGTCGCGCTGGCCGGCGAGCCGCCGCCCGAGCCGCCGCGACTGCCATGAGGCTCGGCTACTTCGGGCCCGCCGGGACCTTCACGCACGCGGCGCTGCTGGCGTCCCCCCGCTTCGAGCGCGGGTCCGAGGCGGTGCCGCTGCCCACCGAGCGCGACACGATCCTCGCCGCCCAGTCCGGCGACGTCGACGCCGCGCTGGTCCCGATCGAGAACTCGCTGGAGGGCGGCGTCAACGCGACGCTCGACACGCTCGCGCTCGACGCGGCCGGCGTGCGGATCGTCGGCGAGGAGGTCCTGCCGATCTCCCATGCGCTGATCGCCCGCCCCGGCGTCGCGCTGCGCGACATCACCGCGGTCGTCTCGCATCCCCAGGCGCTGGGGCAGTGCCGCCGCCACCTGCGCGACATGCTGCCGGACGCCCGGCCGGTCGCGGCCACCTCGACCGCCGAGGCCGTGCGGACCATCGCGGAGTCGCGCGAGCCGTGGGCGGCGATCGGCACGACGGTCGCCGCGAAGCTGCACCGCCTCGACGTCCTGGACGAGGGCGTCGAGGACGAGCACGGCAACGTGACGCGCTTCCTCTGGGTCAGCCCGGCGGCCGCGGGCTCGCCGTTCCCGGAGGACGCGGGCGGACGGTTCAAGACCTCGATCGTGTTCCACGGCTCCGGCGACGCGACGCCCGGCTGGCTGGTGGCCTGCCTGTCGGAGCTGGCGCACCGCGGCATCAACATGACGCGGATCGAGTCGCGCCCGCTCAAGCGACAGCTGGGCCACTACCTCTTCCTCGTCGACTTCGAGGGCCACGAGGACGACCAGGCCGTGGGCGAGGCCATCGTCGGGCTGCACGCGCACGCCGAGGTCCTGCGCGTCCTGGGGTCCTACCCGGCGGCGCCAGGACCGCGCTGAATCAGCGGAATCCCCGGCCTGCGGCTGCTACGGTTCCGCCTGGAGTTCCGGTCCCATGGCCCAGCTCACGCCACCACACCCGATGGGGTCCACGCCGCCCGGCGAGCACCGGCGACGTGGACGGGAGGGTGGCCGGGTGCTCGTGCTGAACGCGTCGTACGAGCCGATCAACGTCTGCACCGTTCGCCGCGCGGTCGTGCTGCTCCTGAAGGCCAAGGCCGAGGTCATCGACCACGCGACCTGGGAGCTGCGCTCCGAGCGCGCCTCGATGACGCGGCCGGTCGTCATCCGGCTGATGACCTACGTGACGGTCCCGCGCGACACGCACCGGCGCAAGATCACGCGCCGCGCCGTCTTCGCCCGCGACAACTGGACCTGTCAGTACTGCGGGTCGCGGTCCAACCTCACCGTCGACCACGTGATCCCCCGCTCCAAGGGCGGCGGCTCGACGTGGGACAACATCGTCGCCTCGTGCGCGCCGTGCAACCGCCGCAAGGCCGACCACCTGCCCGACAAGGCCGGCATGCACCCGCGCCGCACGCCGTCGATGCCCCAGCCGCACGTGTTCATCCACGTGGCGACGCCCACCGTTCCGGCGGCGTGGCGGCAGTGGCTGCCCGAAGTGGCCTGAGCGCCGGCGACCGCACCCCTTAAGCGACGAAGGACGCCGTCGGTGATCCGACGGCGCCCTTCGCAAACCACTGGACTGGACGTCCCGACCTGCGACTGGTCTGAGGCGGCCGGAGGGACGACGTCCGGCATCGCAGATCGGGGGTGGCCCGGCGTGGATTCGCTGGATCGTTACTCCAGCCCGACCGATCTAGCGGCCGGCCACCTCCAGGGTCCCACAAGTACTATGACTAGATATTCGGACCACCTCCTTTCTCTGGTACGGAGGAATGTAGCACCCCGTCATGACAACTCGGCGCACGTTCTGGTAGCGCCGGTAGTCGAGCGGACGGAGGTGGCCCGAGATCCGTTTCGCTACTCCTCTTCGACCTCGATGTCCTCGGCCGTCGCACCGTCAGGTCCGCTGGCCTCGGGGCCGATCTCGTCCTCGGACTCCTCGTCGTCGTCGATGGCGACGACGCCGTCGCCGGCGGGCTCGGTGGCCTCGAGCACGACCTCCTCGCCGCTGACGTCGAGCGTCGTCTCACCGCTCTCGTCCTCGGACTCGACGATCAGCGCGACCGCGCTGACCTGGTCGCCGTCGCGCGGGTTCATGACCCGCACGCCCGTGGCCGACCGGCCCTGCTGCGAGATGCCCTTGACGCCGGTGCGCTGGATCATCCCGTTCTGCGAGATGAACACGAGCTCCTGGTGCGGGCGGACGACCAGCGCGCCGGCGAGGCCGCCCTTGGCCTCGGTCAGCTTGATCGTCAGCACCCCCTTGGCGCCGCGCGACGTCTTGCGGTACTCGTCGATCCGCGTCCGCTTGCCGAAGCCGGCCTCGGTCACGACCAACAGGTCCATGTCGTCGCGCGCGACGTCCATGGCGATGACCTCGCCCTCGCCGATGTCCATGCCGCGGACGCCGCCGGTGTCGCGACCCATCGCGCGGGCCTGCGCCTCCTCGAAGCGCACGGCCAGCCCGGCCTTCGAGATCATCATGATCTCGTCGCCCTCGTCGACCCGGCGCACGGCGATCAGCTCGTCGTCGTCGCGGATCTTGATGGCGATGATGCC
>JAOPZP010000587.1 GCA_025964055.1 Conexibacter sp. | reverse complement strand
GCGGGCCTCGGCCCGGCCGTTGCCCGGGTTCGACGCCCAGGTGCAGGGCAACGGACTCATCGACCTGGACGGCGCCGCGGCGCTGACCATCGACGCCTTCGCTCCGCAGACGTGGCCGGCCGCACGGCCGGGCGGCTTGTGGCGGGCGCGCCACGGCGCGGCGGTCCAGCTGACCGTCGAGAACCAGGACGCCTGGCGGATGAACGCCTGGCGCATGAACGCCTGGCGCATGAACGCCTGGCGCATGAACGCGTGGCGGATGAACGCCTGGCGGATGAACGCGTGGCGCGCCACCCAGTGGAACGGCAGCTCCTGGGAGACGCCGCCCACCCCGTGACCCCCGAGGGGCGGGCGCCTGCCGCGCCCGCCCCTCTCCCTTCCCCGACGCCGCGCCGACGCCATGTCCCGCCTGACCCGCCTCGTTCGTCCCCACCTCCGCACGCTGGCCCTCTGGGCCCTGATCGCCGCGATGGCGGTGGGCAGCATGGCCGTGCTCACCGCGCTCGGGGGCTCCGGCCCGCGTTCGCGGATCGACCTGCCCTGGTGGGCGCTGGCCGTCGCCTTCGCCGTGACCGAGCGCTGCATCGTGCACGTGCACTTCCGCCGCAGCTCGCACGCCCTCACCCTCGGCGAGCTGCCGCTGCTGGTCGCGCTGGCCTTCGACGCGCCGCTCAAGGTGGCGCTGGCGTGGACGATCGCGCTCGTGGTCGTGCTGGCGCCGACGCGACCCATCCCGGTGCGCTTGGCCTACAACCTGGCGAACGTGTGGCTCGCGACCGCGGTCGTGGCGGCGGCGCTGCACCTGCTGCCGACCACGGGTGCGGCGCTCTGCGCCGCCGCGACGGCCGGGGTCCTGGCGGCGAGCGCCATCACCGCGCTGGTGCTGAGCCTCGCCATGGCCCTCTCCGGCGAGCACATGGGGCTGCGCCGCATCCGCGTCATGCTCGCCATGGGCGTCCTGGTGTCGGCGACGAACGCGAGCCTCGCCCTCGCGGCCGTGACCGTGCTCGAGGCCGATCCCTGGGCCGGGCTGCTCCTGCTGGCCCCGACCGCGGCGATCTACGTCGCCTACCGCGCCTACACCAAGCAGCGCCGCCAGCACCTGGAGCTGGAGTTCCTCTACGACGCCGGCCGCACGCTCGTCCGGGCCGACGACAGCGCCGCCGGCCTCGCCGGCGTGCTGGCGATGGCGCTCGAGACGTTCCGGGCCGAGATCGCGGAGGTCTGCCTGCTGCCGTCCCAGGACGGCGGCGAAGGGCATCGCATCACCGTCGGGCCCGAGCGCCACGTCGAGGTGCTGCAGCCGGTCGCGCCGGAGGTCGCCGCGGCGCTGCGTGCGCTGGTCGCCGACGACCCCGGGACCCAGGTGCTGGGGCCCGACGACCTCGATGGCCCGCTCGGCGCGCGGCTGGCGGGCGCCGGGGTGCAGGAGACGATGATCGCCCCGCTGCCCGGCGAGCGCGGGATGATCCTCGGGACCATGATGGTGGCCAACCGCGGCGGGGCGACCGGCTTCGGCGCCGACGACCACCGGCTCCTGGCGACCCTCGCCGCCCACACCGGCTCGACGCTCGGCCAGGACCAGCTCGAGCGCCGCGTCGTCGAGCTGCACGAGACCAAGGAGCAGCTCTACCACCAGGCGTTCCACGATCCGCTGACGGGCCTCGCGAACCGCCTGCTGTTCAACGATCGCGTCGGCCATGCGCTGGCCCGGCGCAACGGCAACGTCATCGTCATGTACATCGACCTGGACGACTTCAAGCCCGTCAACGACACCTACGGGCACGAGGCGGGCGACGTCCTGCTGTGCGCGGTGGGCGAGCGGCTCCGCGACACGCTGCGACCGGCCGACACCCCGGCGCGCCTGGGCGGCGACGAGTTCGCGGTCCTCCTGACCGACGTCGCCGCACGTGACGTGCCCACGGTCGCCGACCGCATCATGCGCAGCTTCGCCAAGCCGGTCGAGCTCGCCGACGCCACGACGAGGATCGCGGCGAGCATGGGCATCGCCATGGCCGACGCCGGGTCGATGCCGGCCGACGAGCTCCTGCGCAACGCGGACGCCGCGATGTACGTCGCCAAGCGCGGCGGCAAGCGGGGCTACGCCATCAGCGAGCAGGAGGCGCCGGCCGTCGCGGCCTGACGGCGCGGCTCAGGGCGCGGGGTCGACGAGCGCGCGATGCAACGCGCGCAGCAGGCGCCGCGCCTGCACGAGCGCGGCGTGGGGCGCGCGGCGCTCGCGCATCCGGAACTGGACCAGGTCGTCCATCCGGTCGAGCATGACGTGGCCTTCGACCTGCGCGGCCCCTCCGTAGCCGGCGCGCAGCGCCAGCTCGCCGGTCGCGCCGACCACCGACTCCCAGGCGACAGCGCCGCTGGCGGCGGCGCGGACCGCGGCGATCCACGTCTCGAGATGGCGGGCGCCGGCCTCGCCGGCGAACCAGCCTTCGCCTCCGGGCTCGTACAGCAGCGACACCGCCCGCTCCAGGAGCCCGGGCCCCTCGTCGTCGATGAGCGCCGCGAGCTCGGGGAGCGGCCCCTCGGGCAGGCGCGCCGGCCGCAGCACCGGGCCGCGCTGTCCCGTGGACTCACGGCTGAGTCGTCGCACGTCCTCGGCGGCGAACCGGCGATGGCCTCCGGCGGTGCGCACGACCCGCAGGCGCCCGCCGTCGGCCCAGCGCCGCAGCGTGCTGGCCGACACGCCCAGCGCCTCGGCCGCATCGCTGAGCGCCATCGTGGC
>JAOPZP010000580.1 GCA_025964055.1 Conexibacter sp. | reverse complement strand
CAGCTGCTGCCCGAGCTGCGCCAGCACGTCCCCGAGCGCGCCGCGCCGCCGCCGCACGAGCCGTCCGCGGCCCGCTTCCGGCTCTTCGATGCCGTGACGGAGTTCCTGCGCCGGGCCTCCGAGCGGCGCCCGCTGCTGGTCGTCGTCGACGACCTCCATGCCGCCGACGCGCCGTCGCTGCTGCTCCTGCGCTACCTCGCCCGTCAGCTGCGCG
Organism: Conexibacter sp.; assembly: GCA_025964055.1. Classification (GTDB taxonomy): domain Bacteria; phylum Actinomycetota; class Thermoleophilia; order Solirubrobacterales; family Solirubrobacteraceae; genus Baekduia. Next base: position 3,050 of record JAOPZP010000580.1, on the reverse strand, counting down.
CGAGCCGGATCCTCGTCGTGGCGGCCGCGCGCGACGTCGACCCGCTTCCCGGCGCGGCCCTGGCCGACGCGCTCACCGAGCTCGCGCGCGAGCCGGTGACCCGCCGCATCTCGCTTGCGGGGCTCAGCGAGAGCGACGTCGCGCGATACGTCGAGCGGACCGCGCCGTCGATCACGTCCTCGGCGCTGATCGCCGCGCTGCATCAGGAGACCGGCGGCAACGCGCTGTTCGTCGGCGAGTTCGTGCGGCTCCTGGTGGCCGACGGCGAGGGCGGGCGCCGCCCGGTCGCGCTGACCATCCCGCTGTCGGTGCGCGAGGTCATCGGCCATCGCCTGGCCCGCCTCTCCGACGCCTGCCGCCGGACGCTCGTGCTCGCCTCGGTGCTGGGACGCGAGTTCGCCATCGACGCGCTCGCCCAGGTCGCCGCGCTCTCCGAGGACGCGCAGCTCGACGTGATCGACGAGGCGCTGGCGGCCCGGGTCCTCTCCGACGTCCCCGGCGCCCCCGGCCGGCTGCGCTTCGCCCACGTCCTGATCCGCGACACGCTGTACGACGGCGTCAGCGCCGCGCGGCGCCCGCAGCTGCACCGGCGCGCGCTCGCCGCGCTGGAGGACCTCTACCGCCACAACCCCGACCCGCACCTGTCCGAGCTGGCCCATCACGCCCTCGAGGGCGGGCGCGCCGTCGCGGGCAAGGCCATCATGTACGCCGTGCGCGCCGCGCGCCGCGCCGCCTCGCAGTCCGCCTACGAGGAGGCCGCGCGCCTCTACGCCGCCGCGCTGTCCCTCCTGGAGTCCAGCGGAGGGCACGACGACGACCGGAGCTGCGAGCTGCTCCTGTCGCTCGGCGACGCGCTGAGCCGCTCCGGCAGCGAGGCGAGCGCCCGGCAGACGTTCCGGCGCGCGGCCGCGCTGGCCGAGCAGACCCATCGGCCCGACCAGCTGGCGGGGGCCGCGCTCGGCTACGGCGGCCGGTTCGTCTGGGGGCGGGCCGCGATCGACCCGGCGCTCGTGCCGCTGCTGGAGCGGGCACTCGAGGCGGTCGGCCCGGACGACAGCCCGGGGCGCGTCCGGCTGCTGGCCCGGCTGGCGGCCGCCCGGCGCGACGACGCCTCGCGCACGCGCCGGGTCCGCCTGGTCGAGGAGGCGGTCGCGATGGCGCGACGCCTCGACGACCCGATCAGCCTCGCGTACGCGCTCGACGGCTACGCGTCGGCGGTCGGCGGCCCCGACCACATCGCGGAGGGGATCGCGGCGGCGGAGGAGCTCATCGCGCTCGCGCAGCAGATCGGCGACAAGGAGCGGGCCTACGTCGCCCAGGACTACCGGCTCCACGCCTTCTGGAAGCTCGGCGACCGCGCGGGCATCGACGAGGCGATCGAGGCCCTCACGCGCCTGGCCGACGAGCTGCGCCAGCCCGCCCAGCGCTGGCACGCGGCGGCCGCGTGGACGGCGCTCGCGCTGATGGAGGGACGATTCGCGCGGGCCGAGGACCGGATCTCCGAGGCCCGCGAGCTCGGACAGGCGGCGCTGGGGTGGAACGCCGCGGTCAGCCACCGGCTGCAGCTGTTCGTCCTGCGCCGCGAGCAGGGGCGCCTCGCCGAGGTCGAGGAGCTGATCCGCGAATCGGTCCTGGAGTACCCCGCGCTTCCGCGGTTCCGGTGCGCGCTGGCGCACGTCTACGGCGAGCGCGGTCGCCAGGGCGACGCACACGCGATCGTCGAGGACCTCCTCGCGCCGGGCCGGGGCCGCGACCACGTCGACGACGAGTGGCTCTTCGGGATGAGCCTGTTGGCCGACCCGTGCGCGCGGCTGGGCGACGAGGGTCCGGCGGAGGGCCTCTACGAGCTGCTGCTGCCCTACGCGCGGCTGTACGCCGAGGCGCCGATCGAGGCGGCGTTCGGGTCCGTCGCCCGGGCGCTCGGCGTGTTGGCCACGCGGCTGGGGCGGTTCGACCTCGGCGAACGGCATTTCGTCGTCGCGCTCGCGACCGAGGACCGCATGGGCGCCGTCCCATGGCTCGCCCACGCGCGCCACGACTTCGCCTCCATGCTGGTCGCGCGCGGGCGCGCGGGCGACGCCGCCAAGGCGGCGCGGCTGCGCGACCAGGCGTCGCGCACGTATCGGGAGCTCGGCATGGGCAGCTGGGCGCAGCGCGCGGCGGCGCTGGCGCCGGCGGTCGCGGTCAGCCCGCGGCGCGTTCGGCCACGACGATCCTGAGGCCGAGGTCGAGCTCGGCACAGCCGAGCAGGGAGCCGCGCCGCTGCGCCCAGGTCCCGTCGTCGAGGTCGCGGCGCAGCCGGTCGACCGCGTCGCGCACGTCGGCGGCCGGCAGCCGGCGGAACACCGAGATGTTGGAGCGCACCTCGTCGTCGAGGTAGGCGTGCGGGCGGCGCCAGTAGGCGTGGTAGAAGCCGTCGCGGCAGTCGTGGGGCAGCGGCACGGGGTGTACGGTGACGCGGCCGAGCCACCGTGTGAACTCCCGCTCCCACTGGCCGGCCTCGCGGTAGGGCGGCGGGATCAGCCCGAGGAAGCCTGGCAGGTAGTCCCGGGTCATCCAGAAGGACTCGGCCAGGGCGGGATCGCTGTTGAGGATCACGACGCGGCGTCGGGCGACGCGCCGGAGCTCCCTCAGGCCGGCCGCCCGGTCGGCCCAGTGGTGGTCGCTGATGACGGCCATCGCGGCGTCCACGCTGTCGTCCTCCAGCGGGATGCTCTCCGCCACGCCCTGGATCACGCGGGCGCTGCCGGCGGGACGCTGGGCGATCATCACCGAGGAGGGCTCCAGGGCGATCACGTCTCGGTCCTCCGGCTCGTAGGCGCCGGTGCCGGCGCCGACGTTCAGCACCGTCTCGGCGTCGCCCAGCGCGGCGCGCAGGGCCTGGGCGATACGGGGGTCCGCGCGCCGGCTCGTCGCGTAGGTGGTGCCGATCGCGTCGTACAGCGGCTCGCGCCCGGCCATGCCGGTCATGATGACGGGTCGGGCGGGTGACCTCGGCGGATGCGGCCCGCGCGCGGCGCGACCACCATGGGGTCCATGAGCGACGACCG
>JAOPZP010000579.1 GCA_025964055.1 Conexibacter sp. | reverse complement strand
GCTCGGCGACGTCCGTCCGGCCGCCGAGGCCGCCGCCCGCGAGGTCGTCGCCGTGGCCAACGCCGAGGGCGCCGCGCTGGATCCCGAGGCCATCGTCGCCGAGCTGCGCGGCCTGCCCGACGCCGCGACCTCGTCGCTGCGCAGCGACCTGGCCGCCGGCACGCCCGACCACGAGCTCGACGCGATCGGCGGCGCCGTCCTGCGGGCCGCCGCCCGCCATGGCGTTCCCGTGCCGCGGACCGAGGCGCTCGTCGCCCGGGTCGCCGCGCGCGCCGCCGAGGGGTAGCCTCTGGAAGCGATGTCCGACCCGTCGAAGATCGCCAAGAACCTGCAGGCCTTCCAGATCGCGATCAACGCGCACGATCGCGAGAACCCGACGCACGACGCGTACGGGATCGGCCTGGCGCACTTCGACCTCGAGCGCCTCGGATTCGACGAGGGCGAGCAGATCCTCCCGGGCATCACGATCCACGGCGACGACGGCGTGACCGGCAACTTCCGCGTGCTCTGCAACGGCGATCACGACGAGAACCTGGAGCGCGAGGCCGAGGAGGCCGACATGGTCGAGGCCGTGGCCGCCGAGCGCCAGATCCGGATCGCGCCCGGCGGCGGCGAGCGCGAGGGCTTCTAGCCCCCGCGGCGCCCGGCGCAAGAGCCCCCTGAACAGGCGGGAGATCCGCCGAAGTGGCACGTGCACGCTCAAGTTTCCCACCGATCGGGCCGACCAGCCTGGCCATGGGGTCACCCAAGGACGACGTCGTGCGCTTCTTCGAGCGCTCGCCCGACCTGCTGGCCATCGCGGACCGCCGTGGCTACTTCACCTGCCTGAACCCCGAGTGGGAAGCGGTCCTCGGCTGGTCGCGCGAGGAGCTGATGGCCGAGCCCTCGCTGAACTTCGTGCACCCCGAGGACGTCGAGCGCACCTGCCAGGAGATCGCCCGCGCCACCGGGCCGAGCCCCTGCACCACCCGCTACGAGAACCGCTTCCGCACGCGCGACGGCGTCTGGCGCTGGCTGCTGTGGAGCGCCCGCTGGGACGGCGAGGAGTGGAGCTCGGTCGCCAAGGACATCACCACGCGCAAGGAGCTCGAGCGCCACAGCCTGCACGACGCGCTGACCGGCGTCGCCAATCGCGCGCTGGCCACCGACCGCCTCTGCGCCGCCATCGCGCGCCTCGGCCGCTCCGCCGGCGCGGCGGTCGCCCTGCTGGTCGACGTCGACGACCTCACCACCATCAACGACACGCACGGCCACGCCGGCGGCGACATCGTGCTGCGCGCGGTGTCGGACCGCCTGAGCGAGCGCCTCCGCGCCGCCGACACCGTCGGGCGCTTCGGCGGCGACCGCTTCCTCGTCGTCGCCGAAGGTCTCGCCGACGGGGGCGCCTCCGGCATCGAGGCCGTCATCGAGCGCGTGCACGGCGCCTTCGCCCGGCCGATCCCCACGCGCAACGGCCCGGTCACGGTGACCGGCAGCGTCGGCATCGCCGTCGCCCGCGACCCCGGCGTCGACGCCGAGGACCTCCTGCGCGACGCCGACGTCGCGCTGCGCCGCGCCAAGAGCAAGGGCCGCGGCCGCGCCGAGGTCTACGACGCCGCGCTCGCCGAGGAGGTGCGCCACCGCCTGGAGCTCGCCGCCCAGCTGCGCGGCGCGCTGCAGCGCAAGGAGCTGCGCATCGTCTTCCAGCCGCTGGTCTCCATGCTCGACGGCGCGCCGATCGGCTGTGAGGCGCTGCTGCGCTGGGACCACCCCAGCCGCGGCGAGCTGCTGCCCGGCGCGTTCCTGCGCATCGCCGAGGACGACGGCCTGATCGTCCCGATCGGCGCCTGGGTCCTCGAGGAGTCCTGCCGGCAGCTCGCCGCCTGGCGCGCCCAGGGCCACGACCTGTGGGTGTCGGTCAACGTCTCCGCGCGCCAGCTGGCGCAGCTGGACTTCGTGGCCGTCGTCGAGCGCGCGCTGCGCGAGACGGGCGTGCCCGCCAACGCGATCTGCCTCGAGGTCACCGAGACCGCCGTGCTGCGCCGGCCCGACATGGCGCGGCTCGCGCTCGACGCCCTGCGCCGCCTCGGCGTGCGCGTGGCGCTCGACGACTTCGGCCTCGGGTACTCGTCGCTGACCCACCTCAAGGCGCTGCCGGTCGACGTCCTCAAGGTCGACCGCTCGTTCATCGCCGACCTCGTCGCCAGCACCGAGGACCGGGCCGTGGTCGAGGCCGTGCTGACGCTCGCCGGCCGCATGGGCCTGACGGTCATCGCCGAGGGCGTCGAGACCGCCGAGCAGGACGACGTGCTGCGCAGCATGGGCTGCCCGGTCGTGCAGGGCTTCCTCTACGGCCGGCCCGTGCCGCCGGCCGACGTGCTGCTCCCCGACGCCGTGCTCCCGGGCGTCCCGCGCCCGTCGATCGCGACGACGCCGACCGCGGCCTAGAGCTCCTACGCCGCGGCGACCGTCAGGTCGCAGCCGAACGCGCGCTGGAACAGGTCGGTCTCGCGGCTGGCCGCCCAGCGGGCGACGCGCACGTCGCCCGCCGCGTGCAGCTCCAGCGACACGCGGCCGTCCTCGTGGAGCACGTCCACGGCCGCGACGAGCTGGTCGCGGCTGCGCTCGAGGTCCTCGGCGAGGCGCAGCAGCAGCGCGCAGCGGTCGAGGATCTGCTGGTCGCCGTCGCGCATGAGCTTGTCGAAGGGGCCGAACGTCGGCGTCCCCTTGCGGTGGAAGCGCACGACCTGGCCGACGAGGGCGACCTCGCGCTGGTCGAAGCCGGGCAGGCCCGAGTTCAACACCAGGTAGCGCGAGTGCTTGTGATGGTCGTCGTAGTCGACGCTCATCCCGATGTCGTGCAGCACGCACGCGGTCCAGAGCAGCTCGCGCTCGCGCGCGTCGCCGGCGTGCAGGCCGAGCTCTGCGAGGTCGTCGAACAGGCCGAGCGCGAGGAACGCGACGTGGTCGGTGTGCGCCGGGTTGACGTGGTACTGGGCCGCGAGGTTCAGGACCGAGGCGCGGCGGACATCGTCGAAGAGCGGCGGGTCGCCGGGCAGGTGGCGGGCGAAGAAGACGCCCTCGCGCAGGCCGGCCTCGGTGGCCTCGATCGCGTCGAAGCCGCCGATGTCGAGCACGGCCTCGACGGTGGCCGCGCCGGCGAGGATCAGGTCCGCGCGCGAGAACTTGACGCCCGGGACCTTGGCGCGGTCGGCGGCCGGCAGCGCGGCGAGCCGGGCGACGAGCTCGCTGAGCGCCTCGCGCTCGATGACGAAGCCCTGCACCCCGAACTCCGGCACGCCGACCGCCCGCTGCACGGCGGCGGCGAGGTTGCGAACCGTGCCGCCGATGCCGACCATCCGCGCCCCGGCCTTCGCCAGCCACGGGGCGTCTTCGAGCTCCTGGGCGACGTGGTCGCGCAGCGCGCGCAACTGCTTCTTGCCGGCGGGCTCATTGCCGAGGTCGAAGCGCTCGGTCATCCGCACGGCGCCCAGCGGCCAGGACTGCAGGGCGACGGCGTGGCGCGACGCGACGCGCACGAGCTGCATGGAGCCGCCGCCGAGGTCGAGCACGGCGCCGTCGGCCAAGGTGGTGGAGTTGACCGCGGCGAGGTAGCCCATGCGGGCCTCCTCCTCCTTGCTCAGCACGCGCACGGGCAGCGCGACGCGCTCCAGGAACTCGCCGGCGTTGCTGGCGTCGCGGATCGCGCTGGTGGCGACCGCGTCGACCTCGGCGATGCCGGTCGCCTCGCAGAAGTGGGCGAAGACCTCGGCGGTCGCCAGGCCCCGGGCGATGCCCTCCTCGCTGAGCAGGCCGGTCTCCGCGAGGCCGGCGCCGAGCCGCACGGCCTCGTGGATCTCGTCCGTGCGCCGCCACCAGCCCTCGGCGGCGTCGGCGGTGAAGACGACCAGGCGGAAGGAGTTGGACCCCAGGTCGCAGACGGCGATGCGGCGTTCGTCGGCCATGCGGCCCTGAGACTAATGGTGCTGGGGACTGTCCCCAATTCCCCGCGGGCTGGGGACTGTCCCCAATTGGTCGCGGGCTGGGGACTGTCCCCAATTCGCCGCGGGCTGGGGACTGTCCCCAATTCGTCGTGGGTTGGGGACTGTCCCCGGAACAGGCCGGCCCGGCCGCGCGAGGCGCGACCGGGCCGGGACCCGGGGGAGGGGGGAGAGGTCAGGTGCTTCAGGCGCCGAGGTGCTCGACCGCCAGCGCGTAGCGCCGGCGCCAGGCCAGGCCGCTGAGGGCCGTGACCAGTCCGAGAACGGCAACGCCGGTCACCACTCCCACGGCCGTGTGGGACGCATGGAGGAACGCGCCGGCGTCACTGCCGCTGGCCGTTCCGTTGCCGACGACCGCGCTGACGACCGCCAGCACGATCGCTCCGCCGACCTGGAACGAGGTGTTGACCAGGCCGGAGGCCAGGCCCTGCTCGTGGTCGGCGACGCCGTTGGTGGCCTGGATGTTCAGCGTGGGGAAGCCGAGCGCGAAGCCGACCCCCAGCAGGACCATCGTCGGCAGGATCACCAGGGCGTAGTTGGGGCTCATGCCGGCGCGCAGGAACAGCGCGTAGGCGGCGACGAAGGAGACGAAGCCCGCCGAGACCACCGGCGCGGCGCCGAACCGCTCGCCGAGCGCGCCGACGCGCGGAGCGCCGAAGGCGACGATCAACCCCGCGGGCAGGAACGCCAGCGCGGTCTCCAGCGCCGACCAGCCGAGCACGCCCTGGAGGTACAGGGTCGCGACGAACTGGAAGCCGACGTAGCCGCCGAACACCGCCATCGCGCCGAGGTTGGCCCGCAGGACGTGGCCGGTCCGGAAGATCCCGAGCCGCACGAGCGGCTGGGCGACGCGCTGCTCGATCGCCACGAACGACGCCAGCAGGGCGACCGCGATCGCGAACGAGACGACGGTGCCGGTGGAGGTCCAGCCGATCTCGGGCGCGCGCACGATCGTGCGCACGAAGAGCAACATGCCGGCGGTGATCGTCACGGCGCCGCCGAGGTCGAAGTCGCCGCGGGTGCGCTCGGCCGGCCGGTCCTTGACGAGGAAGCGCGGGGCGAGCACGAGGATCGCCAGGGCGAACGGCGCAGGGAGCAGGAACGTCCAGCGCCAGCCGGCCTCGGTGAGCAGGCCGCCGAGGATCAGCCCGGAGGAGAAGCCGGACGCGCCGCAGGCCGCGTAGACGCTCAGCGCCTTGTTGCGAGCCGGGCCCTCGGCGAACGTGGTCGTGATGTAGGACAACCCGGCGGGCGCGGTGAAGGCGGCGCTGGCGCCCTTGAGGAAGCGGGTCGCGATGAGCAGGTTGGGGTCGCTGACCAGGCCGCCGAAGATCGACGCGACCGTGAACACCGACAGCCCGATGAGCAGGACGCGGCGGCGCCCGAGCAGGTCGGCCGCCCGGCCGCCCAGCAGGAGCAGGCCGCCGTAGCCGAGCACGTAGCCGCTGACGATCCACTGCAGCTGCGCGGTCGAGAGGTGAAGGTCCTGGCGGATCGAGGGGAGGGCCACGCCGACCATCGAGACGTCGAGGCCGTCGAGGAAGAGCACGCCGCAGAGGAGGATCAGCGCGCCCCAGACGGCGGGGGTCCAGCGGTCGCCGGTGACGTGTTGCGAAGCGGAGGAGGGTGGTGCCATGCGACCACAATACATGCACGTGCAAGCAATGCACGTGCATCAGATGTGAACGCAAATATTGTTCGGGTCCGGTATAATGCGCGCGGTGTCTGAAGTCGTCCGCGAGGACTCCGAGCTGGTCGCCGCCTGGCGGGGCGTGTCGCAGTGCCACGCCCGGGTCAACGGCGCCCTCGAGAAGGCGCTGCAGAAGGACCACGCGCTCGGGCTGAGCGAGTTCGAGGTGCTGGAGCACCTCGCCACGACGCCCGACACGCCGGACGCCGAGGGCTGCCGGATGCAGGAGCTGGCGGACGCGGTCTGCCTGAGCCAGAGCGCGCTGTCGCGGCTCATCGGCCGTCTCGAGGCCGACGGCC
>JAOPZP010000564.1 GCA_025964055.1 Conexibacter sp. | reverse complement strand
GCCACGCAGGCGCCGCCCGTCGCGCCCGAGGCGCCCCGCGGGCGGGCCGGCCTCTCCGAGGAGGACTAGACCGGGGTCACCGCGTTGCGCTTGGCCGGCCAGTCGCGCGACTTGTGCGCGGCGTGGGCGAAGCGCGTGGTCAGCTCGGCCCGCAGGTCCTCGGGCTGGACGACGGCGTCGATGATCAGCTCCGAGGCCAGGTGCAGGATGTCGATGTCCTCGGCGTACTCGCGGCGCAGCTCCTCGGTCTTGGCCGCCCGCGCGTCGGGGTCGTCGATCGCCTGCAGCTGGTTGTAGTACACCGCGTTGATCGCGGCCTGCGGACCCATCACCGCGATCGAGGCCGTCGGCAGCGCCAGGCAGCCGTCGGGCTCGAACGCCGGGCCGGCCATGGCGTAGAGGCCGGCGCCGTAGGCCTTGCGGACCACGACCGACAGCTTGGGCACCGTCGCCTCGCTCACCGCGCTGATCATCTTGGCGCCGTGGCGGATGATCCCCTGCTTCTCGACCGCGGTGCCGATCATGAAGCCCGGGACGTCGGCCAGGAAGAGCAGCGGGATGTTGAAGGCGTTGCAGGTCTGGATGAAGCGCGCGGCCTTGTCGGCGGAGTCGCCGAACAGCACGCCGCCCTTGTGCTTGGGCTGGTTGGCCACGATGCCGATCGCCCGGCCCTCCAGGCGCGCGTAGCCGACGACCAGCTCCTTGGCCCAGCGCGGGTGGATCTCCAGCCACGACTCGGCGTCGACCAGCGAGTCGATCAGCGCCTTGATGTCGAACGGCTTGTTCTCGTCGGCCGGGATCAGGTCGCGGATCGGCGCGGTCGAGCCCGGCTGGGCCGGCGGCGCCGGCGGCGGCTCCACGGTCCAGTTGGTGGGGAAGTACGACATGTAGCGCTTGGCCAGGTCGATGCCCTCCTCGTCGGTCTTGACGAGCAGGTGGCCCACGCCGGAGACCGACGTGTGCATCTTGGCGCCGCCCATCTCCTCCAGCGTGACCTTCTCGCCGATGACCATCTCGGCCATCCGGGGCGAGCCGAGGTACATGGAGGCGTTGCCGTCGCGCATGATCACCACGTCGCAGAACGCGGGGATGTAGGCGCCGCCGGCCGCGCTGGGGCCGAACAGCACGCAGACCTGCGGGACGACGCCCGAGAGCTTGACCTCGGTGTAGAAGATCCGCCCGGCCCCGCGGCGGCCGGGGAACATCTGGACCTGGTCGGTGATGCGCGCGCCGGCGGAGTCGACGAGGTAGATCATCGGGATGCGCAGTTGCAGCGCGCGCTCCTGGATCCGCACGATCTTCTCGACCGTCTTGGGGCCCCAGGACCCGGCCTTGACCGTCGGGTCGTTGGCCATCACCGCGACCGGCCGGCCGGCCATCGAGCCGACGCCGGTGACCACGCCGTCGGCGCCCAGGCCGTCCTGCTCCCAGTTGGCGAGCATCGCCTCCTCGGAGAACGAGCCGGCGTCCAGCAGCCGTGCGATCCGCTCGCGGACGGGCAACTTGCCCTGCTCGGCCGCCTTGTCGCGATGCCGCTCCGGACCGCCGGCCCGCGCCCGGTCGATCGCCGTCTTCAGGTCGCTCATATGGCCGTTGACTCTATGTCAGCCGCGGCCGGCTCAGCGCAGGGGCAGCGGCGGGGCCTCGGGCGCGTCGGCGTCCGGCGGCGGCGGCGCGGGGGTCGTCGGGCGCAGGCCGATGACGAGCAGGACGCCGGCCGCGAGGGCCAGGGCGATCGGCCAGCCCAGGAGCGTCGCGCCCCCGGCCGAGACGCCGACCGACGTGATGACCGTGAAGGCCACCAGGTTGAGCACGCCGAGGTACGCCGGCCCCGGCTGGCGATCGACCGAGCTGTAGGCGATGAGCCCGAAGCCCGCGGCCACGATCAGCAGCTCCCAGCCCCAGGCCACGCCGGTGATCGGCTCCGGGGCGTCGAAGAAGAGCGCGCTTGCGGCGAAGCTCGCGGCGATCGCCAGCACGGCGAGGCCTGCCGCGTCGATCAGCGCGACGCCGTGGCGCAGGCGCCGGTCGCGCTGGCCGATGGCGGCGAACGCGTAGACCACCGTCAACGCCAGCAGGACCCAGCGAGCGGTGGCGACGCCCGACGGGTCCCAGATCCACTGGACGGCGGCAAGCACGGCGACGCCGCCGGTCAGTGCTCCGATGAGCGTGCAGGCGGCGCTGTTGCGCTGCACCGCGAACGCGAACGCGTAGGCGGCGAACGCGGCCATGACCCACGTCGTGGTGCCGGCCGACGACAGGACGCCGTCGGACCCGACCAGCTGGCCCACGCGCACGACGACGGCGACGAACAGCGCGATGCTCGAGACGTACAGCACCGACTGGTAGGCGCGCGGCTCGTCGCCTTCCATCGGGGCCAGGACCGCCAGGGCGGTCACGAACGCCCAGGCCACGAGGGCGTAGGCCAGATGCGCGCCGGCGCTCCACGCCTGGTCGAAGCGCACCGCGACGACCCCGACCAGCGTGGTCAGCACCACCACGCCGGCCGCGACGACGTCGCCGCGGAACGGCTTGGGGCGCAGGAGGTCGAGGGCCGAGGGCACCATGGCGCGCCCTTCGGCGCGCGGCGGGGCAGTCCTCTGCACCGGCGGGCTCAGGGGCTGACGAACGTGTCGGGGTCGGGGCCGGTGCGCTCGCCCGCGTCGAGGCCCGCGATGGCGGCCAGCTCGGCGTCGGTCAGCTCGAAGCCGAAGACGTCGAAGTTCTCCTCGATGCGCTCCTGCGTGACCGACTTGGGGAACACGACGTTGCCCAGCTGCAGCTGCCACCGGATCGCGACCTGGCCGTTGCTGACGCCGTGGGCGTCGGCGATCTCCTTGATCGCCGGATCATGCGCGACGCGGCCCTGCGCCAGCGGGCTCCACCCCTCGGTCACGATGCCGAGGTCGGCGTGGGCACGGCGCAGCCCGGTCTGCTGGAGGTAGGGGTGCAGCTCGATCTGGTTGACCGCGGGCGTCACACCGGTCTCGGCGATGATCCGCTCGAGATGGGGCTGGTTGAAGTTCGACACGCCGATGGAGCGCGTGAGCCCCTCCTGCTGGAGCTCGATCATGGCCTGCCACGTCTCGACGTAGCGGTCGGTCGACGGCACGGGCCAATGGATGAGGTACAGGTCGACGTGCTCGACCTCGAGCCGGCCGAGGCTGGCCCGCAGCGCGCGCTTGGCCTGCTCGTAGCCGTGGTCGGAGTTCTGCAGCTTGGTCGTCAGGTAGACGTCGTCGCGCTGCAGCCCGGCGGCGTGGATCGCCTGGCCGACGCCGGCCTCGTTCTCGTAGGCGGCGGCCGTGTCGACGTGGCGGTAGCCGGCCAGCAGCGCGCGCGTGACGACGTCGGCGGCCTGCTGCGGCGGGACCTGCCAGGTGCCGAAGCCCAGCTGCGGGATCTGCTCCTCGTCGCGGAGCGTGACGGCGGGGACGGTGGTGTCGGACGAGCTCATGTCCCTCCCGTGCCCCGCCGGCCGCAGACGAAACGGTGCTAGCGAGCCAGGCCCGGGTTCTCGACCGGCTCGTCGCCCGAGTAGTCGTAGAAGCCGATGCCGGCCTTGCGGCCGTACCAGCCGGCCGAGAGCATCTTGCGCAGGATCGGGGGCTGCGCGAAGCGGCGCTCGCGGAACTCGTCGAACAGCACGTCGCAGATCGCGCCGGTGGTGTCGTTGCCGACGAGGTCGGCGAGCGTCAGCGGGCCCATCGGGTGCCCGGCGCCGGCCTTCATCGCCGCGTCGATCTCCGAGATCGAGCCGACGCCCTCCTCGTAGGCGCGCATGGCGTCCAACATGTAGGGGACGAGCAGGCGGTTGACGATGAACCCGGCCTTGTCCTTGGTCGGGATCGCGATCTTGCCCTGCAGGGACTGGGCGAACGCGAGCACGGTGTCGAACGTCGCGTCGGTCGTGGTGACGCCGCGGACGACCTCGACGAGCTTCATGACCTGCGCCGGGTTGAAGAAGTGCAGGCCGGCGAAGGCGGTCGGGCGAGTGGTGGACGCGGCCTGGTCGATGACGGCCAGCGAGGACGTGTTGGTGGCGAACAGCGCCTCGGGCTTGACGATCGCGTCGAGCTCCTTCCACATCTCCAGCTTGCGCGCGAGGTTCTCGGTGATGGCCTCGACGACCAGGTCGACGTCGGCCAGGTCGGCGTAGTCGGTGGTGCCGGTCAGGCGTCCGCGGATCGCGTCGGCGTCCTCCTGGCTGGACTTGCCCTTCTCGACCGCGCGGGCGAGCTGCTTGTCGATCTTGCCCAGCCCCTTCTGCAGGGTCGCGTCGTCGACCTCGCGGACCACGACGTCGTAGCCCGCGGTCGCGACGACCTGTGCGATCCCGTGACCCATGAGCCCGCACCCGACGATTCCAACCTTCTTGATCTCGGCCATGGCGCGGGACCCTAACCGGACGAGCGCTCCGGTGAACTGCGGCGTACAGCGGCGCGGGCCTCGGGGCTAGGCGTCGTTCCAGCGCACGGGGCCGGCGACGAGCGTGTGGCTGCCCAGCGGCCGGCCGAGGACGGCGCGGGCCTCGCGCGCCGCGGCGATCATCGCCTCGAGGTCGATCCCGGTCGCGATGCCCATCTCGTGCAGCATCGAGACGAGGTCCTCGGTGGCGATGTTGCCGGTCGCGCCCGCGGGAACCGGGCAGCCGCCCAGCTCGCCGAAGCTCGACTCGAACGACGCGCAGCCGGCCTCCAGGGCCGCGAGCACGTTGGCCAGGCCCTGGCCGCGCGTGTTGTGGAAGTGGGCGGTCAGCTCGACGTCGTCGCCGAGCGCTGCGCGCGCCGCGGTGAAGAACGAGCGCACCTGCACCGGGTTGGCCATGCCGGTCGTGTCGCCGAAGCCGATCTCCGCCGCGCCCGCCGCCATCAGCCGCTGCGCGATCGCGAACACGCGCTCGGGCGGCACATGGCCCTCGTAGGGGCAGCCGAAGCTGACGCTGACGACGCCCTCGACGCGCAGGCCCTCGGCCACCGCGCGGCCGATGACGCGCTCCAGCCCGCTCAGCGACTCCTCGATCGAGCGGTTGACGTTGGCCTGGTTGTGAGACTCGCTGGCGCTGAGGAAGCAGTTGATCTCGCCGAAGCGCGAGCGGTGCGCCAGCGCGTTGTCGAACCCGCGCTCGTTGGGGATCAGCACGGTGACATCGACATCATCGGGAACGTCCATGCGCTCCAGCACCTCGGGCCCGTCGGCCAGCTGCGGGATCACATCGGCGCGGACGAACGACGTGACCTCCAGGCGCGGCACGCCGGTGCGCGCCAGCAGGTCCACCAGCCGCACCTTGTCGCCGGTGGCGACGACCTCGGGCTCGTTCTGGAGCCCGTCGCGGGGTCCCACCTCACGAACCCTGACGCGCTCCGGCAGCCCCGCAAGGCTCACGGCCGGTCGACCTCGGTCGGGGCCAGGCCGGGGACCTTGCGGCGCTCGTGCGTGCCCACGCCGATCACGCGCTCGCCGTCGCGGACCTCGACGTCGAAGCGCAGCTTGCGCCCGTCGACGATCTCGCGCAGCGCGGCGACCGCGGTGCACTGCGTGCCCTCGGGAGCGCCGGCC
>JAOPZP010000517.1 GCA_025964055.1 Conexibacter sp. | reverse complement strand
GCCACGCCGATGCGCTGGCGCTGGCCGCCGGAGAACTGGTGCGGCAGGCGGTTGTAGTGCTCGGGGTTGAGCCCGACCAGGTCCATCAGCTCCTGGACCCGCTTGCGCCGCTTGTCGTCGTCGGACTCGACGCCGTGGATGATGAACGGCTCGCCGATGATCGCGCCGACCGTCTTGCGCGGGTTCAGCGACGAGTACGGGTCCTGGAAGATCATCTGCATCTCACGCCGCAGCGGCTTGAGCTCGCGGCGGGACAGGCCGGCGATGTCGCGGCCCTCCCAGGTGATCGAGCCGGCGGTCGGCTCCAGCAGGCGCGTGATCAGCCGCGCGGTCGTCGACTTGCCGCAGCCCGACTCGCCGACCAGCCCGAGCGTCTCGCCGCGCAGGATGTCGAAGTCGACCCCGTCGACCGCGCGCACCGCGCCGACGTCGCGCTGGATCAGGAACCCACTCCGGATCGGGAAGTGCTTCTTGAGGCCGCGGACCTGGACGAGCGGCTCGCCGGCGGTGCTCACTGGCCCGCCACCTCCTCGCCCGTCTGGCCCTCGGCCGACGGCGACAGCTTGTTGGCGGGGATCTCGACCTCCTGGAGGACTTCGTCGGGCGTGTCGCCCGTGCGCAGGCCGGCCCACAGGGAGCGGCGCGTCTCGGCCGGCAGCAGGCAGGCGACCTTGTGCGAGGGGTCGGCCCCGCCGGTCGGCTCGAGCGCCGGATCGACCTTCTTGTGCGCCTCGCGCACGTACGGGCAGCGCGGGTGGAACGAGCAGCCCGAGGGCTTGTTGATCAGCGACGGCGGCCGGCCGAAGATCGGCACGAGCTCCTGGTCGCGCGGCGTGTCGAGCCGGGGGATCGACTTCAGCAGGCCCCACGTGTAGGGGTGCTCGGGCGCGGCGAAGATCGTGTCGGACTTGCCGTACTCGACGATCCGCCCGGCGTACATCACCGCGATCTCCTCGGTGACCTCGGCGACGACGCCCAGGTCGTGGGTGATCATCACCACGGCGGTGTCGAGCTCGGTCTGCAGCTTCTGGATCAGGTCGAGGATCTGGGCCTGGACCGTGACGTCCAGCGCCGTCGTCGGCTCGTCGGCGATCAGCAGCTTGGGGTCGTTGATCAGCGCCATCGCGATCATCACGCGCTGGCGCATGCCGCCGGAGAACTCGTGCGGGTAGCTGTCGATGCGCCGGCGCGGGTCGGGCAGCCCGACGAGGCCGAGCATCTCGACCGCGCGGTCGCGCGCCTTGGCCTTCGACACGGCGTTGTGGGACCGGTGCGCCTCGATCAGCTGGTCGCCGATCTTGTAGAACGGATGCAGCGAGGACAGCGGGTCCTGGAAGATCATCGCGATGTCCCCGCCGCGCACCGTGCGCATGTCGGCGTCCGACGCGCTGAGCAGGTCCCGCCCGTCGAACGTGATCGAGCCGGAGATGCGCGCGTTGCCCGCGCGCGTCAGGCCCATCACGGTCATGCTCGAGACGGACTTGCCCGACCCGGACTCGCCGACGATGCCGAGCGTCTTGCCGCGCTCGACCGAGTAGCTGATGCCGTCGACCGCCTGGACGAGACCGTCCTCGGTCTCGAAGTGGACGGTGAGATCTTTGACTTCGAGAAGCGGTTCAGGCATGAGGATCCCGCGGTCGGTCCTTGACCTGCAGCAGCGGCTGCACCATGACACTCACACTAGTACCGCACGCGCGGGTCGAGGAAGGCGTACAGGATGTCGACGACGAGGCTCATGATCGCCACGCCGAAGGCCAGCACGACCGTCGTTCCCTGGATCGTGGCGAGGTCGCCGCGCTGGATCGCGTCGAACGCGAGGCGGCCCACGCCGTCGATGTTGAACACCGTCTCGGTGAGGATCGCGCCGCCCATCAGGATGCCGATGTCGAGCCCGAGCACGGTGACGATCGGGGTGATCGCCGACCGCAGGCCGTGGCGCAGCACCACGCGCCGCTCGCTCAGTCCCTTGGCCCGGGCGGTGCGGATGTAGTCCTCCGACAACGTCTCCAGCAGGTTGGAGCGCAGCAGCCGCGCGTAGATCGCCGCGAACGCGGCGGCCAGGACCAGCCACGGCAGGATCAGCGCGTGGCCCTTGTCGATCAGGCCGTGCGCGGACTGGTAGGCGCCCGAGCCCGGCAGGAGCTTGAACTTGCCGATGTCGTCGCTGAACAGGTAGAGCGACACCAGGCCCATCCAGTAGACGGGCGCCGAGATCGCCACCAGCGCGCCGCCCATGAGCAGGCGGTCCCAGAACGAGCCGCGCGCGACGGCCGAGACCGTGCCGATGACCACGCCGCTGAGGAACCAGATCGTCGCGGCGCCGAGCACCAGGAAGATCGTGTTCGGCAGCCGGCTGAACACCAGCGTCCGCACTTCCTGGTTGTTGGTGTAGCTGTTGCCGAAGTCGAAGTGCCGGACGATGTTCCAGACGTACTCGCCGTACTGCTGGTAGAGCGGCTTGTCGAGCCCCAGCTGGTTGCGGATGGCGGCGAGCGTCTCCGGCGACGGGCTGCGCCCCGCGCGCAGCTTGGCGGGGTCGCCGCTGGGCAGCACGTAGAAGATGAGGAAGGTGACCGCGGTGATCACCAGGAGCAGCAGGACCGTCCAGAGGAGTCGGCGAACGATGTAGGCGGCCATGGAGAGGTGTGGTGGAGGTGGCCGACCCCGGTGCGCCGCCCCGCCACGAGGGCGGAGCGGCGACCGATGTCAGACCGGGGGGATCGAGGTTGCTCGACCCCTACTTGATGGACGTGTAGGTGAAGTCCCAGAGCGCGAGGTAGGGGTTGGCGACCCCGACCACGTTCTTGGACCGGACCAGCGTCGTCTTGTCCCAGACGAACGGGATGGCGGGCGCGTCGGCGGTGATCATCTTGTCGATCTCGCCCCACGCCTTGTTGCGGGCGTCGCCCTCGAGGAGGGAGGCCGCCTTCATCGCCGCATCGACCTTCGGGTCGTTGAGCTGCGGCAGGTTGTTGTTGCCGCCGTTCTTGGCGATCGTGTACCCCGCGAACGTGGGCTCGAGCATCGACTGCGGGTCGATGAAGTCCTTGAACCAACCGGCCGCGCCACAGACGGCGACCTTCTTGGCGGGGACCTGGCACCACTCGGTGTAGGTCGAGTCCTGCGGCACGAGGCGCAGCTTCATCTTGAAGCCGAGCTTCTCGAACTGCGCCGCGGCGACCTCGGCCTGGGCCTTGCCCGGGTCCGCGTTGGCCGTGACCATCAGGAACTGCTCGCTGCCGGTGTACTTGCCGCTGGGGTAGCCGGCCTTCTTCATGTACGACGCGGCCAGCGCCATGTCGCCCGACTCGTTCTTCTTGCTCAGGAAGTCGTAGCCGGGACCGTCGAACCCGCCCGCCTCGGCGAAGCCGGGGAACTGCGGGGGCAGGAAGTGCGTCGGCAGGTCACCGGTGAACTTGCCGCCGCGCGCCAGCCGGGCCGCGTTGCGGTCGAAGCCCGCCAGGATGGCCTTGCGGACGTTGATGTTGTCGAACGGCTTGATCGTGGTGTTGATCGGGAACCAGCGGAAGCCACCGGATGGGACCGTGGTGTACTGGTCCTTGACCTTGGTGACGAGCTCCTTGAGGATGGCCGCCGGCGGGTTGGTGTCGAGGATCAGGTTGTTGCCCGCGATGACCTGCTTGGACGAGACGTTGGCGTCCGACGCGTTGGTCTGGATGAAGATCTCGTCCAGGTACGCGGGGCGGTCGTCGGTCTTCGGATCCCAGTTCGGGTTCCGCACCAGGTCGATGCTCTTGCCGGCCTTGTAGCCGACGAGGTTGCCCGTGGCGTCGTTCTTGACCATGTACGGGCCGGAGGCGACGACGTGCGTGTTGTAGGTCGACGGGTTCTTGGCGTCGAACGGCTTGGCGTACTCCTCCGGCACCGGGGTCGTGATGGGCATCACGAGCGCGGCGGCGAAGGAGACGGCGACGGCGTCCTGCAGCTGGAAGACGATCGTCTGGTCGTCCGGCGTGGTGATGCCGGAGATCGGCTTGACGCCCTTGGTCGGGGACTTCGGAGCGCCCACGATCGGGAAGTAGGAGGCGTACTGGCCGCCGACGTTGACCGAGAAGAAGCGCTCGAAGGCGTACTTGATGTCCTTCGAGGTGACCGCCCGGTTGACCGGCGGGCTGAACTTGATGCCCGGCTTGATCTTGACGGTGACCGTCTTCTTGTCGGCCGAGATCTGCGGGTCGCCCTCGGCGATGTCCGGCAGCGTCTTGGTCGGGTCCTTCGGGCCGATCGTGTAGAGCGTGCGGCCCATCGCGCCGTCGACCTGCTCACCGGCGGTGTAGTACGTGTGGCCCGGGTCGAGGTAGTCGACGTCGGACGCCGCCAGCATCGTGAGCTTGCCGCCCTTCTTGCCGGCGGTCGTGTCCGGCGTACCGCCGCCGGCCGGTGTGGCGTTGGTCTTCGACGAAGTCGACGAAGAGGAGCTGCTGCTGCCACCGCAAGCGGCGGCAAACAGGGTGAGCGCGGCCAGCGAGCTCACCACGAGGAACCGGAGGCGATTCCCGGACATGGATGGTCCTTTCATTGGAACGTACGTACGTGCACTGCCTCGCACCGCGGTCTCCTCAGACACGGTGCGCCTACTTCGAGGTACGGGGGTTGAGGGCGTCCTGCAGTCCGTCGCCCACGATGTTGAACGCCAGCACGGTGATGAGCAGGGCCAGGCCCGGGAACGTCATGAACCACCACGCGTCCTGGAAGACGGACGTCGCGTCGGAGATCATGGCGCCCCACGAGGGCTTGGACGGGTCCACACCGACGCCGAGGAACGACAAGGCGGCCTCGTAGAGGATGTTCTGCGGGACGAGCACCGTCGAGTAGACGATGATCGGCGCCACGAGGTTCGGGAGGATCTCCCGGAAGATGATGCGGCGGTCGGGCGCCCCGAGCGAGCGCGACGCCTCGACGAACTCCCGCTCGCGTAGCGACAGCACCTGGCCGCGGATGATGCGCGCCATGTACGGCCAGGACGTGAGCACGATCACGAAGATCACGACCGTGAGGCCCGGCTGCAGCGCGCCGCCGAGGCAGCCCTGCACGCAGGCGACGCCGATGCCGACGGCCAGGACGAGGACCGGGAAGGCCAGCATGAGGTCCATGGTCCGGCTCAGGCCCGTGTCGATCCAGCCGCGGTAGTAGCCCGCGATCATGCCGAGCACGACGCCGAGGAGCACGATCAGCGCGGTGGAGATGAACGCGACCTCGAGCGAGATGCGCGTGCCGTAGATGACGCGCGATAGCACGTCGCGACCGCGCTCGTCGACGCCGAACGGGTGGGCGCTGCTCGGCCCGGTGGGCGACCCGAAGTCGTCGAGCAGGTTGGCGTTCTGCGTGTTCGGGTTCGGCAGCCCGAGGAGCTTCACGATCAGCGGGCCGAAGATGCCGATGAACACCATGATGGCGACGATGGTCAGCGCGATGAGCGCGACCTTGTCGCGCCGCAGCCGTCCCCAGAAGAGCTCCAGGGGCGACCGGGCCGCGATCTCCGCGGCCGACTCGTCCGTCGTGTCGACGGGTTCGCTCTCGAGGAGCGTTTCAGGGGAACCGGTGCTCACGCTCCAGCCCCCGCGTGCGTGGTCTCGTACTGCCTGATGGGTCCCTCTCCCAGAAGCCGTTCGGCGGCCGCCCATCTCAGGGGTCCCTGCTCCTCCTCTGCGGGAGGAACCCCCTGGGCGAACCGCGCGCAGGCTACTCCTCTTCTGGGGGATATGTCAGGTGACTTGACCACACACAATCTCAGCTTCACGCAAGCTGCAGAGCCAAGCGACTCCACTCTGGACAAGTTCACGCCGGAACGGTGTGCCAGATCGGCGGGGTGCGGTGGTCACCCACGCGGGCCGGCCTATCTGCCCCTCCATGGAGACCATCGACCTCGGCCGCGCGATCTCCCCGCTGGGCGTGGCGGAGGGCACGCCGGTCTACGACCCGGAGGGCCGGCGGGTCGGCGTCGTGGACGAGGTCTCGCAGTGGCAGGGGATCTTCGACGGGCTCGTGGTCCACACCGTTCCCCTGCCGGGCCGGCACGTGTTCGCTGCCCACGACCAGCTCGCCGGGGTCTACGAGCGCGGCGTCCGGCTGGCGGCCGGGCGCGACGAGCTGCGCGAGATCGAGCCGCCGCGCCGCGGGCGGCCGCTGGGCGACGAGAGCCGGCTGGAGGCTGCGCTGCGCCGCGCGTGGGACCGGCTCCACCCGCCTAGGTGAGGATCTTCACCGCCGAGGCGAACGGCGCGTCGAAGTTGTGCTGGATGCGCATGTGCAGGTAGCCCAGCGCCTCGAGCTGCGCCGCGCGGCGCAGCTCGCCGGCGTCGATGGGGCGCATGCCGCCGTCGCGCACGAGCTGCGCGACCGTCTGCTTGGCGTCGTCGTCGTCGGCTGCGAGGAACACGTCCAGCGGCAGGCCGTCGACCGCGCCGCTGAGCACCGTGCCCGCGAACGCGGTGTTGAAGGCCTTGACGACGGGGACGCCGTCGGGCGCCGCGTCGGCGATCGTCTCCGCGCCCGAGCCGTCGACGTCGGCCAGCGGCTCCATCGCGGCGAGGTCGATCGGGTTGGTGGGGTCGACGACGACCGTGCCCGCCAGCGCGTCCGCGTGCTGCGCCACGACGTGCGGCGCCTCGGTGTAGGGCACGGCGAGCACGACGAGCTGGCCGCTCACCTCCTCGGCCGCGGTGACGTCGCCCAGCCCCGTGAGCTCGTCGGCCAGCCGCTGGGCCTTGCCGAGCTCGGTGCCCACGAGCGTCACGCGATGGCCGCCGGCCAGCGCCCGCGTGGCGATGGCACGCCCCATGTTGCCGGTGCCGACGATCGTGACGTTCATGGCCTCGCCCGTAGGACGACGGCCGCCGACCGCAA
>JAOPZP010000419.1 GCA_025964055.1 Conexibacter sp. | reverse complement strand
GGCGGTTCGACACGTCGGGGCGGTCGGGCAGCGGGTCGCGGTGGCAGGCCGACGACCGGTCGGCGGCGGGCTACACGGTGCGGCACCCGGCGGGCCTGTAGGGGCTTTCGACGAGCGCCCGAGCTGGGCGCCGGCCGCTACCGCCGCACGCAGCGCTTCACGCCGACGTGCCGCAGCGCGACATGCGCCCGCACGCGCGCCGACGCCTTGGTCGCACACCGCGCAACCGCCTTCTTCGGCGCTGCCGCCGAGCTCGCCTCGCCCCGCGACCCGAAGTCCGTCACGTACGTCCCCGCCACGCCGCCGACGCCGCCGCGCGGCGCGCCCTTGGCGATGCCGATCCCGATCTCCGCGAAGGATCCGTTGAGGATGTTGGCGCGATGGCCGGCGCTGTGCATCCAGCTGTCCACGATCGAGGCCGGGGTGCCGAGCGTGCCGGAGCCCCAGGCGATGTTCTCGCCGACGGTCCAGGCGCCGGGGGCCGCGACCCAGCCGGCGTCCTCGATGCGCTGCAGCATCGTCGACCCGCCGGGAGAGACGTGGTCGAAGAAGCGCTGGTCGACCATGGCCTGGGCGTAGCCGTCGGCGGCCCGGCCCAGCGGCGCGGACTGCGTCAACGCTCCCAGATGCTGCGCGGCGCGCTGCTCGTTGAGCAGGCAGAGCGTCGCGGCGACGGCGCTCGGGTCGCTCGGCGCGGCGTCCGCGCCGGAGCAGGCGGCCATGGCCGGAGCGGGCAGCGCGAGCGCCAGCAGGGCGCCGCAGGACAGCAGGAGACGGCGGGCGGTGGTCGGCACTTCCCACGGCCATCGGGCCGTGCTCGCGCCCGCGTGAAGAAGCTGTAGGAACGTGGACGGATGTGCGAGGGCAGAGGTGGTGGGACGCCCCCGGCCGTGCGGGGCCGGGGGCGCCCACCGCTCGACCGCCGGCTCCGGTCCAGCGGAGAGCGGCGGCCAAGATGGTCAGCCGAGCGTCACCGACGACCGATCGGCCGGATCGACGCGCACGGGCACGACCGCGCCCGGCTGGAAGCTCGGGATGGCGATGCGCGACACGCTCTGGCGGTGGCTGAGCGCGTAGGGCTCGCCGCCCTCGACGGTGATGACGAGGTCGAGCTCGAGCGTCGGCCGGTCATCGACCACCGCACCGGTGAAGCGCACGGCCTGGATGGCCGCCGCGCCGGCGAGGCCGTGCAGCGCCAGCTCCGGCGCGTCGGCGGGGGCGGCCGTGCCGTCGGCCTGCTGCTCGAGGTTGCGCATGTCCTGCAAGAACCCCATGTGGCGTGTCTGCTCCCGGAGGCGTCGGCATGGTCTGGCGCAACGAGAACGGGTGAGCGCGCCCGCCCTTACGCCGGCCATCGCGAAGACGCGGACCGGCGGGCTCAGACGCGCGGCGTCATGAACGCCACGGGCACCGCGAGCCCCGCGCTGCGCCGGACCGACGCGATCCGCCGGCCCGGCTGGACCGCGGCGCGCGCCGCGCCCACCCGGTCGCCGAGCGCGGCGCAGGTCGCATCGAGATCCTCGACGACGAACGTGACGCCCCACAGCCGCGCCGGCTCGTCGCCGGCGGCCTCGGGCGGCCCCACGACCTCGACGATCGCCTCGGCCGTCAGCAGGAACCCCTGGCGCAGCGGTCGCTCGGGCGTGCCTGCGTCGCGGACCGCGCGCAGCTCCAGCCCCGCGGCCTCCAGCGCCTCGAACGTCCGGACCGTGTCGGGCGTCATGAGCACCACGTGGTCGATCGCAACCACGCCGTTGGCGT
The DNA here is from genome assembly GCA_025964055.1 of Conexibacter sp. Classification (GTDB taxonomy): domain Bacteria; phylum Actinomycetota; class Thermoleophilia; order Solirubrobacterales; family Solirubrobacteraceae; genus Baekduia. Next base: position 9,497 of record JAOPZP010000419.1, on the reverse strand, counting down.
GCTGCGGCGCGCCACGGTCGGGCTCGGCGTCGGCGACCGCCGTCGGCACGCCATCGATGCCGTCGGCCGCCGGGATCGCGCCCTCCAGCGCCCAGCCGCGCAGGCCGCCGATCCCGCCCGCCAGCACGAGATCGGTGGTGGCGACCCGGCAGCGTCCCGCGCCGTCGACGTCGAACCCGAGTCCGCGCCAGGCCTCGGGCGCGTCGGCGACGTCGAGCTCGACCAGCCGCGGGCGCGGCGCGCTCACGCCGGGGCCTTCTCCCCCTGCGCGGCCAGCGCCGCGTAGCGCCCGCCGCGCTCCAGCAGCTCCTCGTGCGTGCCGCGCTCCACGAGCCGGCCGCCGTCGAGCACGACGATCTGGTCGGCGTCGCGGATCGTCGAGAGCCGGTGCGCGATGGCGATCGTCGTGCGGCCTTCGGCGAGGTGGTCCAGCGCGTCCTGCACCGCGCGCTCGGTCTCGGTGTCCAGCGCGCTCGTCGCCTCGTCGAGCACGAGCACCGGCGGGTTGCGCAGGACCACTCGCGCAATCGCGATGCGCTGCTTCTCGCCGCCGGAGAAGCGGTAGCCGCGCTCGCCGACGACCGTGTCGTAGCCCTCGGGCAGCGACGCGATCAGGTCGTGGATCTGCGCGGCGCCTGCGGCCGCCTCGAGCTCCTCGTCGGTCGCGTCGGGTCGCGCGAAGCGCAGGTTCTCGCGCACTGTGGCGTGGAAGAGGTAGGTGTCCTGCGAGACGAGCCCGACGGTGCGCGCCAGGGAGGCGAAGCTCGCGTCGCGCACGTCGACGCCGTCGATGGTCACGCGCCCCGACCGCACGTCGTACAGGCGCGCGGTGAGGTAGGCCAGCGTCGTCTTGCCGCTGCCGGTCTCCCCCACGATGGCGGTGAACGAGCCGGGCGGCACGTCGAGGTCGATGCCGTCGAGCGTCGGCGCGACGTCGTCGTCGTAGCCGAAGGTCACGTCCTCGAAGCGCACCGCGCCGCGCACGTCGTGCAGCTGCACCGGATCGGGCCGCTCGCCCAGGTCGATGGGCAGGTCGAGGTACTCGAAGATGCGGTGGAACAGCGCGAGCGAGCTCTGCAGGTCCACCGACACCGACAACAACGAGCCGATCGGGAACAGCAGCCGCGTCTGCAGGGTCGTGAACGCCACGAGCGTGCCGACGCTGATCGCCGACGTCTGGCCGGCGAACCAGTACACGAGCGCCGGCATGATCGCGAAGCTCATCTGCACCGACGCCATCCGCCAGCGCCCGGCCATGCGCGAGCGCACCTCCAGCGTGGCCAGCTCCCGCGACTCGGCGGTGAAGCGATCGGCCAGCTCGTCGCCGCGGCCCATCGTGCGGCCGAGCAGGATGCCGGTGACCGAGAGCGACTCCTCGACCAAGGACGACATGTCGGCCACCCGGCCCTGGCGCTGGGCGGTGATCTTGCGCCGCTCGCCGCCGACGCGGCGCGTCATCCACACGAAGAACGGCAGCACGACGAGCGAGAACGCGGCCAGTCGCCAGTCCAGCGCGAACATCGCGCCGATCGTCGCCAGCACCGTCGTGACGTTGGAGACGATCGAGGTCGCCGTGCTCGTCACGACCGACTGGATGCCGCCGATGTCGGAGGCGATGCGCGCCTGCACCTCGCCGGTGCGCGTGCGCGTGAAGAACGCCAGCGACATGCGCTGCAGGTGGCGGTACACCGCCGCGCGGAGGTCGTGCATGACCTCCTGGCCGACGATGTTGGACAAGTAGGTGCTGGCGACGCCGAGGCCGCCGGTGACGATCGCGATCGCGATCATGCCGCCGACCAGCAGCGTCAGCAGGCCGGTGTCGCGCTCGGGGATCGCCTGGTCGAGCACCTCGCGCAGCAGGAACGGCGACACCATGCTGAGCCCGGCGCTCAGGGCGATGATCGCCAGGACAGAGAAGAGCTGACCGCGGTAGGGCCGGAACAGCGCGGCGATGCGCCGCAGCTCGGGACCGGGCCTCACGACGAGGCGCTGCCGGTGGCCAGCCGCCCGTCGGCCACGTCGGCGACCTCGTCGAGGACCTCGGCGAGATCCCCGGCCAGCGCCGGCCACGAGAAGCGCTCTCGCGCCTCGCGCCAGGCGCGGCGGCCGCGACGGCGCAGCTCGACGGGATCGCCGAGGCAGGCGATCATCGCCTCGGCCAGCTGCGCCTCGTCGTCGGGCGCGACGAGCCAGCCCGTGCTGCCGTCGTCCACGATGTCGGCGGGGCCGAAGCGGTCGACGGCGATCGGCGGCAGCCCGCAGGCCATGCCCTCGACGAGCACCGAGCCGAACTGCTCGCGGACCGAGGCGAGCACGAGCGCGTCGGAGGCCGACAGGAACGCCGGCAGCTCGTCGTGGCCGTGCCAGCCGGCGAGGAAGACGTTGCGGGCGCCGGAGGCGGCGATGGCGTCGTAGGGGTGCTCGCCCTCCCACTCCCCCGGGTAGCCGCCGAGCAGGACCAGCGAGGAGTCGCCGGGCAGCCGGCCCTCGCGCTGGGCGCGGGCCCAGGCGCGGACGAGCAGGCCGAGGCGCTTGACGGCGGTGAAGCGGCTCACGCAGATCATCACCGGACCGGTCGACAGCGGCGCGATGTCGCGGGCGCTGTAGCCGACGCTGCCCTCGTCGCCGCCCGGCCGCCAGCCACGCGGCGCGGTGACGAGGTGGTGGCGCCAGTGCGCGGGGCGGTCGACCTCGAGCTCGTCGAACCGCTCGGGGTCGAAGCCGTTGGGGCTCAGGACACAGCGTTCGGGATCGACGCCGAGCAGCTCGACGGAGCGCTCCACCTGGCCGGGCGTCAGCACCAGGAGGCGCTCGGAGGCCTGCGCCCAGCCGCGCATCCGGCGCGCCCAGGCGGCGGCGTGCGGCCACGGCGCGCCGGCGGCGATCTCCTCGAGCATCAGCAGCTCGGTGCCGTGCAGGTGGGTGATCACCGGCACGCCCGGGGCGACGCGCTGCGCCGCCTCGTGCAGCGGCGTGAGGTGATGGAGGTGCAGCACGTCGTGCTCGGCCGCGCCCGCCTCGGCCAGCGCGCGCGACCAGGCGGCGACGTGGCGCTCGAAGCCCGCGTCGTCGACCGCGGCGAACACGCCGCCATCGCTCGTGCCGGGCCGGTCCTCGTAGGACGGGTGCATCGGGGCGTCGCCGGCGTCGAAGTCGACCGGGCGGACGTCCTCGCCGGCGTAGAACGCGCGGGCGTCGCCGTGACCGCCGCGCGAGCCGACGACGAGCGTCACGTCCCAGCCGTACGTGGGGAGCTCGTGGGCCAGTGCGCGAGCCACATGCGCGGATCCACCACGAGGGAAGAACATCAGGCCGGAGAGCACACGCACACCACTGTTGTACCCGATGGCGGCCCAAAGCCCGGACGCCGGCGTCCGACTTACGCCGTGGCGACCGTGACCGATGTCGCCCCACGGTGCGATGCGAGGCGCTGCGCGGCCGCCTGGAGCGCGGCGGGATCGATGGCCGCGGCGCCGTCCAGCGGCTCCATGGCGATGGCCAGCGCCTTGCCCTGCTTGCGCGCGCGCCACAGCGCGGCCGGCGCGCCGTCGGCGATGACGAGGCCCGGTGCGTTGATGGCCAGGAACGCCCGCTTGCGCTGCGCGGCGTCGGGAAGGAGGGCGGCGCGGTCGCGCCCGAGCAGCAGCGGGTCGCCGGGGGCGAGCAGGCGCACGCCGTGCGCGGGGGGAGGGTCCTGGAGCGCCGCCAGGTCGCGGGTGAGCACGCTGGCGACGGCGCCGCCGTCGCCGTCGCCGTCTGCGACGCGCACCTCGGTGAGCTCGCCGGCCACGCTCGTCCACAGGGCTGCGGCATGCGCGGCCCCGAGGCCGGCCCACTGCGCGAAGTGCGGGCGGGTCGAGGGCCCGTAGGCCGTGAGGTAGCGGCGGACGAGCCCGGCTCCCGCGGTCGCCCGGTCCGGCGCGCCCCACCGTGTCCACTGGTCGGTGCGCGCGAACGCCGGCTGGCGCCCGACGCGCCCCGCGAGGCAGAGCCGCCCGTGGAGCGCCGCCATGACGAGCACGCCGCGGCGGGCGTGGTGGCTCTCGCAGCCCTTGCACCACGGCAGCAGCCCGGCCGGCAGCCGTGCCCGCAGCGCCTCATGGAGGTCGTCGCGGCTGAGCGTCGTGCCGTCCAGCGCGTCGGCGATCGCCGCGACCGCCAGCGCCACCGGCTCGGCGAAGCCCTCGGCGACGTCGGGCAGCGCCGGGCCGACGATGGCCTTGAGCTCGGCGTCGTCGTCGCCGGGGAGCATCCCGGTGGCGTAGGCGGCGACCTGGTCGGCGGGCAGGATCGCGGTGGCGGTCCGCGCGTTGTAGAGCGCCACGAGCGAGCGGTCCTCGAAGAGCGCGGCGTCGAGCCAGCCGGTGGGGACGGTCCCCACGGTGCGTGCCAGCACGGCGGCGACCGCGGTGCCCGGCGGCGAGTCCTGGATGGTCCATGCGCCCAGCGCGGCGGTGGCGTCGGCGGCGGGCTGGGCGAGGTCCTGGCCCGCCAGGCGGAACGCGAGGACGGTGGCGGCGTCGACGTCCATGGGCGCCGAGCCTAGCGCCGGCGCCGTCCGGCTCAGCGCTTGCGGAAGACGATCGCGGTCGGCACGGTGCGCCCGCCGGCCAGCGCGATGCCGTGCGCCTCGCGCGGGACGTTGCGCAGCCGGCCGCCGCAGATCAGCGAGGTCGAGCCGCCGCCGTCGAGGTTCATCGCCTGCACGGCGCCCAGCGCGGCCATCGCCTCGGCGAGCTCGGCCATGGTGAGGCCGGCCTCGTCGTCGGCGCGGCCGTCGCACGCCACGGCGAGCATCTCGCCGCGGCGGGTCAGGCCGATCGCCGCCCGGGGGTAGCGGCCGGCCGTGATGTCGGAGTCGAACTGGTGCGAGCCGGCCGAGAAGCCCTCGACGTCGTCGCGGACCGGCACGCCGCCGCGGACCAGGAGCGGTCCGGCCTGCAGCAGGTCGCCGACGGGCTCGGCGGGCAGCTCGCTGCGATGGGCGATCACGGGCGCGGCGCCGCCCGTGATGAGGCAGGCGCGCAGGTGGCCGTGCGGCGCGGCGAACGGGACATGACGGCGCACGACGCCGCCCGTGCGCAGCTCGCCCAGCGGCGTCAGCTCGGGGCGCTGGTAGAAGCCGCCGACGACGGCCTCGTCGAAGCCGTTGGCGCGGCAGTAGGCCTCCAGCGGCATCGGCTGCGGCAGCCGGACGACGCGGACGTCGGTGCGCCGCAGGTCGTAGCGGGCGACGTAGAGCGTGGTGCGCAGTCCGTCGCCGAGGCGCAGGCGCTCCCGGCGCAGGTGCCGGAGCTTCGGCGGCGGCGGCAGCAGCTGCGTCATGCGGGGGCGGGCGGTGGCCATGGCGCGTGGCATCAGGGTGAGGGGTGCGACGAAGCTCGAGGTAAAGGTCTTGTGATGGTGTGATCGGCCGCTTGCCGCGAAGTCTGAGGTTCGCAGTGGCCGTCGCGCCCCCTCCTGGCGGCTAGGTTGCGCGCTTGGAGCCTAGGTACGCCGCCGGAGGGCATCGGTTGCACCCATCCCCTGCGGCTGTCGGACGCGAAACTCGCGTCGGTCGACGCGCGCAGCGCCGGTCGGCCAGCCGGCGGTCGAGTGTCGTGAGTCGGGAATTCGCCCGCGAATTTCCGAATCACGACACTAGGCTGGTCAGGGCCGTGCCCGACGCCGAGCCGCCGCCCCCTCGCATCTGCCCCACTTGCGGGAAGGAAGGGCGCACGCGGTTCGAGCGCTGCCCCCACTGCCGGGGGTCCTACTTCGCCATGCCGCGCACCGTCCGCCGGCGCCGGCGGCTGATCGCGGGGGCGGCCGGCGCGCTGGTCGCGGTGGCCATCGCCGCGTTCGTCGTGGTCGCCGCCGGCGACCGGAGCGACCGCCAGGCCCGCGAGCGCACCGCGACCGCCCAGCGCGTCGCGGCGCTGCGCGCCAAGATCGCCCTGCGCCAGAAGCCCCGCCACGGCGCCGCGCCCGCGCTGCGCCCGCCGCCGGGCGCCACCGACGCGCAGCGGCTGGCCGCCCGGAAGGCGCTGGTCGGCGTCGTCGAGCGGCGCATCACGAGTGACGCGCGCGCCCGCGCGAGGGCGGGCGAGCTCGACGGCCCCATCGTCTCCACCGCCTGCGGCCCGATCCTGAAGTCCAAGACCGCGATCCCAGACGACCGCGTCCTGACCAAGCACATCGGTCGCTACGACTGCGTGGCGATCAAGAAGCACATCGTCGACACCCGAGGCGCGAACGTCGCCGAGCTCGGCCACGCCTTCGTGGCCGCGCTGAACTTCGACACCTACGCCTATACCTGGTGCCGCAACACGCCCGCCCAGGGCGAGCGCGGCGTGGCGCTCGTGTTCGTCCGGCTGGAGCGCGCGTGCCTGGCCGCGACCGGCGCGGCGCTCGGCACCGGCTACGTCGCTGGGACCGACGCGACGCGCTGAGGTGGGCGCCTACGCCCGGGGTCGGTTCTTCTTGCGCGCGTCCCGCGACCGCTTGGCCGCGGCGCGGTTGCGCGCCTTGCGCCGCTTGAGGTCGGCCTCCTGGCGCGCCTTGGACTCCGCCTTGGTCTCCGGCTCGTCGCCGGTCGGCGCGACGCTGCGGGCGTCGGCGACGATCGCCCAGGCGATCCCGAGCAGCAGGATCCCGCCGGCGACGACGATGAGCGTCGTCTGCCAGCCGGCGAGGCCACCGCCGTCGCTGGAGCTCGACGACGACGTCGCCGTCGGCACCGGATCGGGCGCGGTCTGGGCCGGGGGCAGCGGCGCGAACGGCGAGTCCTGCGCATGCGCGGCGATCGGCGCCGCGAGGGCGAAGAGACAGATGAGGAGCGTGAAGCGGCGGAGCATCGAGCGCGACATCCTTCCACGTGCGACGGCCACGGTGGGAAAGCCTGCTGTCGATAGGCTTGCGTGACATGCCGCCCAAGCAGCGCCAGATCCGGATGCAGCAGCAAGGTGGGCTCGCTGCGATGCAGCAGCTCGAGACCCGCTCCGACGAGGAGCTCGCCCGCGAGCAGAAGTTCAAGGCGGCCGCGCAGGCCATCCTCGGCGCCCGCGCCGCCGAGCGCTACGACGCCAAGGCGTCGCGCGAGCACTTCCGCCAGGCCCTCGCTGCGGCCCGCCCCCAGGAGCGGATGGCGCTGCGCCGCATGGCCGACGCCTCGCTGGCGCTCGCCGAGCGCCGCCCCGACGACCTCAAGGCCGCGGTCGAGCGCCTCGGGCAGGCACCGCCGTCCAACCGCCAGCTCATGCTGCTGCGCTTCATGGCGCTCGTCGCGCCGTCGGGCAACGCCAGCATGCTGATGCGCGCGCGCGGCATCGCGATCGTCCTCGGGCTGATCGTCGCGCTCGTGCTCGTCGGCACCGGGATCGCGCAGCTCATCGGCCTGCCGTTCGGTGGCCTGAGCCTGCTCACCTCGGTCTGGATCGGCATCCTCATCGTGATCGTCGCGCTCGTCGTCCTCGCCGTCCTGGGGCGCCGCCGCCAGGGTCGCGCGAAGGCGGCGCGGGCCGCCGGACCCGGGAAGTAGCCATGTGCGGGCGCTACTCGCTCGCCAACCCGGCCCAGAACGAGCTGCGGGCCCGCTTCGCCCTGGGCGAGTCGGTCGAGCTCCGGCAGCGGTTCAACGTCGCGCCCGGCGACGACGTCGCCGCGGTCACGACCTCCAAGGAGGGCGAGGCCCGCGGGGAGCTGCTGCGCTGGGGCCTCGTGCCCCACTGGGCCAAGGACCCCAAGACGGGGTTCAAGATGATCAACGCGCGGGCCGAGACGGTGACCGAGAAGCCCGCCTACCGCGACGCGCTGAAGACCCGGCGCTGCCTGATCCCGGCAGACGGCTTCTACGAATGGCAGGCGCGCGCCGCCTCCAAGCGCAAGCAGCCGTTCCACATCACCCGCGCCGACGGCGCGCCCTTCGCCTTCGCCGGTCTGTGGGCGATCTGGCACGGCGCCGGCGACGAGGTCCTGCGGACCTGCACGATCGTCACGACCGAGGCCAACGACCTGCTGCGCGACATCCACGACCGGATGCCGGTGATCCTGCCCGACCAGGACGCCGAGGAGGCCTGGCTGGACCACGCGACGCCGCGGGAGCTCGTCACCGGCCTGCTCGCCCCGCTGCCGGACGCGCTGACGGCCAAGCGGCCCGTCGGCTTCGCGGTGAGCGATGCGCGCTACGACGGTCCGGACTGCCTCGCAGACCCCGAGCCGGCCGCGGAGCCCGGATCCGAGGCCGTGTCGGAGCCGGACGCCGCCGATTCCGGGCCGACCCTGTTCTGATCGGCTCGGCGCCCGGCCGAGCGGCTAGTGTCGTGGTCGTGGAGCTGACCACCCCTCGCCTGCGTCTTCGTCCGCTCTCGCCGGCGGGGATGCAGGATCTGCTCGACGGCCGCCCCTCCGACGGCCAGCGCTGGGCCGACGGCTATCCGCTCGACGGCACGCTCGTCTCGGTCGCGATGCAGGCCGACCTGGTCAAGCACGGCGTGGAGCGCGGCCCGTTCGGCCACTTCCAGGTGCTCATGCGCGACGAGGACCTGGTGATCGGCGGCATCGGCTTCCATGCCCCGCCCGACGACCTCGGCGAGGTCAGCATCGGCTTCGGGATCGTCCCGGTCGCGCGCCAGCGCGGCTTCGCCCGTGAGGCGCTCGCCGCGCTGCTGGAGTGGGCGCTGCAGCAGCCCGAGATCCGGACGGTCCACGCCGACACCGACCTGGTCAACCTCGCCTCCCAGCGCGTCCTGCTGGCCGCCGGCATGCGCCTGGCCGCCGACGAGGGCGACCGCAAGGTGTACGAGATCCACGCCGCATCGTGAGCGACGTGCGGCTCGCGCCGCTGATGGCGCGCTACGACCACGTCCTGCTCGACCTCGACGGCTGCGTCTGGGTCGGCGACGAGCCGACGCCGGGCGCCGCGGACGCGATCACCGCGCTGCGCGCCGCGGGCAAGTCGATCGCCTTCATCACCAACGACGGGCGCCACTCCGGCGAGGAGTACGTGCGCAAGCTCTGGGGCCTGGGGTTCCGGGCGTCGCTGGAGGAGGTCGTCACCGTGGGCGGCGCCGTCCAGCACGTCCTCGCCGAGACCGATCGCTGGCGCACCGCCTACGTGGTCGGCGCGCCGGTCATCCACCGCCACGTTGCCGACGCCGGCGTGCGGATCGTCAACGGGCTGGACATCCCGGAGGCCGACGTCGTCGTGGTCGCCGCCTACGACGCGTTCGACTACGCCGACCTGCGCGGCGCCGTCCAGGCGGTCCTCTCCGGGGCCGAGCTGCTGAGCGCCGGGCGCGACAAGACGTTCCCGATGCCCGACGGCCCGTGGCCCGGCACCGGCCCGCTGGTCGCCGCCGTCGAGGCCGCCACGGGCGCCGTCGGCGTCAACGCCGGCAAGCCCGCGGCCCAGCCGTTCGTCACCGCCCTGGACCGCCTCGGCGCCGGCCCGGGCACCGCGCGGGCGCTCGTCGTGGGCGACCGCCTCGACAGCGACCTGGCGGGCGCGCACGCCGCGG
>JAOPZP010000379.1 GCA_025964055.1 Conexibacter sp. | reverse complement strand
CGACACCGGCGCGCCGCGGGGGAGCAGGGCGATCGCCACGAGCGCGCCGCCGCACGCCAGCCCCGAGCCCACCAGCACGCCGGTCTGCCCGCGGCGGTCGACGAGCCCGCCGAGCGCCGGGGCCGCGACGGCCGTCGCCAGCCCGTTGGCCGCCGCCACCACGCCCGCCGCCGCGTACGAGCCGGTGACCGCGTGGCCGTGGACGACAAGCAGCACGCCCGACGCCGCCGTCGGGACGCGCGCGAGGACGTTGCAGATCAGCAGCCGGAGGACACCCGGGTGGCGAAGGACGGCGGACACCGCGCCAGCGTGCGGCATGGGCGGCCGCCGCGTCCACCGATTCGCGCAGGCGCGAATCCGACGCTACGCTCGCCGTCGTGATCCGCTACCGCTTCGGCCACGAGGACCTCCTGCGCACCCGCTTCGCGATCTCGCCGCTGATGGAGCTCTCCGGCTCGGTGGAGGCGCTCCGCCAGCCCGAGCGCTTCGCCATCCACGCGCCGTGGGTCACCTGGGCGGCGCCGCGGATTCCCGGTCTGGAGTGGGATCTCCTGGACGCGGTGATCCCCCGCAAGGCCCGCTTCTACCCCGATTTCGTGAGCCCGCCGCCGCGTGAGCCTCAGGCTCAACTGGAGGGTGAGCTACGACGGGTCATGGAGACGCCCGCCGCGCAGGTGGCCGACGAGCTGCGTCGCGCCTACCCCGGCGGCCTGCCGCCCGCCGCCGAGGCGCTCGTGGACGATCCCGAGCGGGAGCTGCCGCGCCTCGTGCGCCAGATGCGCGCGTGGTGGGACGCGGTGCTCGCACCGCGGTGGGACGCGATCCTCGCGATGGTCGAGGCGGAGGTCGCCTGGCGCGGTCGCCGGCTCGCCGCCGTTGGCCCGGCGGCCGCCTTCGCCGACCTTCATGACACGGTCGTCTGGCGCAACGGCGCCGTCGAGGTCCGCTCCCGCACCGACAACGAGGTCGACCTTGGCGGACGCGGCCTGCTCCTGGTGCCCGCGGCGTTCGCCTGGCCCGACGTCTGGCCGATGAACGACCCGCCGTGGCAGCCGGCGATCGTCTACGCCCCGCGCGGGCTCGCCGAGCTGTGGGCGCCGCCGTCCGGCGACGCCGCGGCGCTCGACGCCCTCCTCGGTGCGCGCCGGGCGTCCGTGCTGGCGGCGCTGGACCGCCCGGTCTCCACGCAGGAGCTGTCGCGGCGCCTGAGCGCCAGCCCGGCCGGGGTGTCCGCCCACCTCGGCGTCCTGCGCCGCGCCGGCCTCGTGGCTGGCCGGCGCGAGGGGCGCCACGTGCTCTACGGGAGGACGCGAGCGGGGGACACGCTGCTCGGCGCGGCGCGGCGGGGACAGTCCCCAAGCGCCGGCGCGCTGGGGACAGTCCCCAGCGTGTGATCGGCTGGGGACAGTCCCCAGCCTGCGGCGCGCTGGGGACTGTCCCCAGCCTGCAGCGCGCTGGGCCGGCTGGGGACAGTCCCCAGCCTGCGGCCCCTAGCGGCCGCTGAAGAACTGCCCGTGGAACCCGAACGGGATGTGGTGCGGCGCCTGCGCGCGTGCGATCTCCTCGAACGTGCCGGCGTCGAGCACGAGCAGGAACGAGCGCCCCGCCTCGGCGTCGAGCACCACCGACAGCACGACGCCGTCGTCCTCGCCCTCGGCCCCCGGCCGCGGCACGAAGACCGGCTCGCCGGCCCATCTGCTCGGCTCGTCCCACGTCGCGTACGTGCCGTCGGCCACGTCGAGCTTGACGAGCCGCTTGAGGAACGCGGAGCCCGCGGAGCTGACGCCGTAGGCGTAGCGGTAGTCGTGCCCGTTGCGCCGGCGGTAGTCGATGCGCGGGAGCTCGAAGTCGACGTCGGCCAGCGGCCGCGAGGCGACCGGGCCACCGGTCAGCGGCAGCGTCAACCGCAGGGGGCGCGGATCCTGCGGCGCGTTGGTGCCGGCGCGCAGGCCGTCGAGGTTCAGCAGGTCGATGACCGACGCGTCCGGGTGCGCGCACAGGTCGACGACGAGGTCGCCGCCGTCCTCGAACGCGTTGATGGTGTGGAATACGAAGAACGGGTCGGCCGTCCACGAGCGGTGCAGCGCGCCGGTCGCGCGATTGAACGCGTGGATCCGCACGCCGCGCTCGGGCTTCCACCGGTAGTTGTGGATGAACGCCTTGCCGCTCAGCGCGAGCTTGAGCGGGTTGACCACGAGCGGGTTCTCGAGCAGGACGGCGAACCGCGGGGTGATCGCGAACGAGTGCATGTAGGCGGGCTCGCGCACCGGCATCGTCGCCAGCGTGCGGCTGTCAGCCGTCGAGCGCCGCGCATAGACGCGGTACTCGCTCCTGCGCCCGAGCTGCGCGGCGAAGTTCACGAGCTCGCCGGTGACCGGGTCGTGGTGCGGATGGGCCGTCGTGATCTGGCCGAAGGCCGCGGCGCCCTCGTCGTGGCCGAGCGTCGCCAGCGTCTCGGGGTCGAACCGCACGGGGATCGGCGTCTCGGTCATCGCCAGGTACTCGTCGCCCAGGCGCGTGAGGTTCACGTTGGCGTTGTCGGTCAGGTCCGGGCTGAACGTCGACTGCACGCGCTGGAAGAGCGAGCGGCAGGGATCGGTCGCGAAGCCGTCGATCGACCGGCCGCCGGAGGCCAGCGCCGCGCGCCGCGCGTCGGTGTCCAGGAAGCGGCTGGCGTAGGAGACGGCGCCGCCGTCGAAGCCGAAGCGGTTGAGCATCGCCAGGCCGTCGAACCAGTGCGTGACGCTGCGGTGCTCGAAGTCCATCTGGGCGGGGGTGACGCGCACGAGCCCGCCGCTGAGCCACGCCGGCACCGCGCCGGACACCGCGAGCTCCGCGACGCGGACCTCCTCGGTCTGGTCGGCGAAGCCGAGCCGCTGATCGGTCCTCGTGCCGGATACGATGCTCATGGTGCCAACCGTACCGTCCGAAAGAGACCATTGCAAGACCTGAGGCTCTCCCCGACCTCCTACATCGTCCTCGGCCTGCTCGACGGCTGGGAGGAGCCCGAGGCCACGCCCTATGACCTCAAGCAGCGCCTGGCCGTGAGCGTCGACAACTTCTGGTCGACGCCACACGCCCAGGTCTACCGCGAGCCCGAGCGCCTCGCCGCCGGCGGCTACGTGACCGAGCGCCGCGAGGAGACCGGGCGCCGCCGCCGCTTCTACGCGATCACCGACCGCGGCCGCGCCGCGCTGCAGCAGTGGCGCGACGAGGCGCCCGACGACGCCCCCGAGCTCCGCGACGCCGGCGTGCTCAAGCTGTTCTTCGAGGCCGATCCCGGCACGGTCTCCGAGCACCAGCTCACCGTGCACCGCGCCAAGCTGGCCGAGTACGAGGCGCTGCGCGACGCCGTCGTCGAGCTCCTCCCGCCAGGCCAGGCGCGCGCGCTGGACTTCGGCATCGCCTTCGAGCGGGCGATGATCGCGCTCTGGGAGGGCGTGGGGTGAAGCGCGCCGCCGGCGCGTCAGCGCGCCAGCGACGCCGGCCCGGGCAGCGGCGC
>JAOPZP010000371.1 GCA_025964055.1 Conexibacter sp. | reverse complement strand
GCACGAGCGCGACGACCGCCGCGCACGCGCCCAGCACCAGGGCGGCGAGCAGCATCGTCCCGACCGTCGTCGCGTAGCCGTGGCCGGCGGTGCGGAAGAAGCGCGTGACGCCCGGCGGGTCGAGCGCGAGGGCCGCCGGCGTCGCCGGCGACCGCAGGCGGTCGATCCCGTTGAAGCCGAAGATGACGTTCCAGATGCTGCCGTTCGTCGATCCGATCGGCCACGGCCGGGAGCCGAGCGGCGTCAGCGACGCGACGGCGATCCAGCCCAGGCTCACGGTGACGAAGGCCACGAGGCTGCCGCCGAACGCCAGCGCCCGCCGGCGCCACGGGAGGTCGACCGCGATGAGCATGAGCAGCGCGAGCGCGGGCACGAAGATCAGCGCTTCGAACAGCTTCACGTTGAACGCGAGGCCCAGGACGGCCCCCGCGGCGACCACGGGCCAGGCCCGGCGCGACTGCGCGCCGACGACGACCAGCCACGCGGCGAGGACGTCGAGCAGCATCATGACCGAGTCCATCGTGTCGCTGTGGGCGGTGAGCACCGCCGTGGGGAGGACCGCGAGCGCCGCCGCGGCGCCGAGCCCCGCGCGCCGGCCGAACAGCCGGCGGACCAGGTCATACAACAACGGGATCGCCAGGATCCCGGCGGCGACCTCCGGCAGGCGGGTGGCGACCTGCGTGAAGCCGAAGAGCTTGACGCTGGCGACCTGGAGCCAGAGGTCGGCCGGGGCCTTGTCGACCGAGACCTGGGCGCCCGGCTCGAAGGCCCCGAAGAAGAAGTTGTGCCACGACAGCGTCATGCTGCGCACGGCGGCGTCGTAGAACGGGTTGGGCGCCACGCGGTCGAACGCCCACACGCGCAGCAGCGCGCCGACCGCCACGATGGCGACCAGCGGCAGCGCGGTCACCACCCCCGCGCGCACGGCGATCCGCGCGCGCGGGACGGTCCGTCGCGAGGGCAGGGTCCCGGCTTCCATGGACGACACGCCTCAGCCCTTCGTCAGGATCCAGACCGTCACGGGCTCGCCGGCCAACGCGGTCTGATGGAAGGAACGGACGAGGTAGTGCCGGCCGGCGATCGTCACCGGGCCGCGCGACGGGAGCTTCGCGTTGGCCGCGGCGGGCAGCGAGGCCCGGACGTGCCCGGCGCCCTGCCCGCGGACGACGACGTCCACCGGGTAGTTGCGGTGCATGTAGCGGACGAAGCCGATCTCGTCCTGGATCGAGACCTGCAGGCGCCCGAGCGTGCGCCCGCCCGCCGAGCGCAGCGTCATCTCGCTGGGCGCGACGACGAACGGGACGCCCTCGTCGGCCAGCACCCGCGAGCCGTTGACGATGCGCACGCGCGAGACGTGCCAGTGGTACCAGACCGGCCGGAACTTCTGGCGGACGTAGGCGCGCACGGTGGCGGCGTTGCCCGTCGCGAGCGCCCGGCGCAGGCCGGCGTCGCGCCCGACGCGATGCAGCGTCCCGATGGCGACCCCGCCGTGCACCTCGATGGCGTAGCGCCGCTTCGCGGTGGCCGTGAGGCGGTCGATCGGCGTGCTGGCCGCGGCCGTCGCCGGCGCGGGGGCGGTCGTGGTCGTGGTGGGAAGGGGTCGAGCGTGGACCGCGGGCGCGGGGCCGGGCGTCGATCGGGCAGCCGTCGTGGCCGGCGGTGCCGTGGCGGCCGCGGCAGCGCAGCCCGAGGCGAGGCCGACGAGGGCGAGGCCCGTCGCCGCGCGGCGCGAGTTGGCGAGGCGTGACATGGATCGCTGCGCTCCCTACGCCGCGGCGGGCGTGATCGGGGTGGACATCGCCGGCCGGCCGGCCGGTCCGCGCAGCTCCCGGCGCAGCTGCCGGAGCTCGCGCAGCGCGCGGAGCACGACGCGCGGGTTCGCGCCGCTCTGCTCACCCGCGACGCGCGGGAGGTGCTCGACCCCGAGCTCGGTGACGCGGGCGCCGTTGGCCTGGGCCCGGACGAGCAGCTCGGTGGAGATCATCGCGCCGCTGGAGGTGAGCGGGACGTTGGCGACGACCTCGCGGCGGATGAGCTTGAACGCGCAGTCGACGTCGCGCACCTGCAGGTCGAAGGCGCGCCGCACGAGCCAGTTCCACGCCGCCGCGTTGACGCGCCGGTGCCGCGGGTCCTGGCGGTCGATGCGCCAGCCGAGCAGGTAGTCGGCCTCCGCGGTGAGCGGCACGAAGCGCTCGATCTGGTTGAGGTCGAACTGCAGGTCGGCATCGGTGAGCAGCACCCACGGCATGCGCGCCGCCCGCAGGCCGGAGGTCAGCGCGGCGCCGTAGCCCCGGTTGTGGTCGTGCCGGACGACGCGGACCTGGGGCACGTCGCGCGCCACGTCGCCGGCGATCTGCGCCGTCGCGTCGCTGGAGCCGTCGTCGACGACGATGACCTCGTGCCGCTCGGCGCTCCACGACGCGGCCCAGCAGGCCTGGTGGATCGCCGAGGCGACGTTGGGCGCCTCGTTGAAGCACGGCAGCACGACGGTCAGGCCGTCGAGCCGGTCCGTGCGCGCGTCGTCCTCGGCCTTGCCGGGGCCGGTCGGTGGCGCGGTGATGTCGATGGTCATGGGGTCTGCCTCCAGGGAGATGGGTCGCACTGGAGGCCAGCGTGGGGCCGGGGCGCTTCGCACCGGGTTGGGCATGCATTGGGCTTGTGTTAGCGGCGCCGCGCGCTAACGCGATCCCAACGCGGCGCACGCTCGGTGCACGCCGACGCGCCAGGACCATCGCCGCCATGACGCCAGACGAGCTCCAGACGATGCTCTCCAGCGACGAGCGCCATTGGTGGTACCGAGGCCGCCGGCGCGTGCTGCGCGCCCAGCTGGACCGGCTCCCGCTCGCGCCCGGCGCGCGACTGCTCGACGCCGGCTGCGGCTCGGGCCGCACGCTCGACGAGCTCGTCCGGTACGGCCGCGTCTCGGGGATCGACCTCAGCCCCCAGGCGGTCGCCGCCGCGCAGCGGCGCGGTCACCAAGATGTACGGGTCGGTCGCGTGGAGCAGCTGCCGTTCGCGGACGGCACGTTCGACGTCGTGACCTGCCTGGACGTCATCGAGCACACGCCCGACGACCGGGCGTCGCTCGCCGAGCTGCGGCGGGTCGTGCGGCCCGGCGGCCTGCTGCTGGCGACCGTCCCCGCCTACCAGGGGCTGTGGTCCTGGCACGACGAGGTCAACCTGCACTTCCGCCGCTACGACAGCGCGTCGCTGCGCGCGGCGGCCCGGGAAGCCGGCTGGGAGGTCGTGGGCGACACCCACTTCAACAGCCTGCTGCTGGCACCGGCCGCCGCGGTGCGCCTCGCGCAGCGCCGCCGTCGCCGCCATGCGCACTCCGACCTGGACCTCACGCCGCCGCGGCTCAACGGCCTGCTCGAGCTGCCGCTGCGGCTCGAGGCGCGGCTCGTCGCCGCGGGCACGCGCCTGCCGGCCGGCCTGTCGCTGCTCGCGGTCCTGCGCCGCTCCGCGGTGCACGAGGCCGTGGTGCAGGAGGCCGTGGTGGACGAGGACACGCTGCACGAGGCTGCGGCGTGAAGTGGATCGCCGGCGCGCTGACCGTGTCCATCATCTTGGCGGTCCTCGCCGGCCCGGGCCTCCTGCGCGGCGTGGACGCCGTGGCCGCCCTCGAGCTGCTGCCCGACGATCCGGCCTCCTCGGCGCTGCGGCAACCGCTGTGGACCGACGTGCCCGCCGGGGCCCGCAGCGTCGCGGTCGCGGCCGGCGGCCCGCGGGCGCAGGTCGCGCTGAGCATCGTCCG
>JAOPZP010000362.1 GCA_025964055.1 Conexibacter sp. | reverse complement strand
TTCATGACCGACATGCAACGGACGGTGCTGGGCGTGCCGATCGCCTTCCTCGTCGCGGTCGCGGTCGCGGTGGCCTGCGAGCTCGCGCTGCGCCGGACCGGCTTCGGGCTGGCCCTGCGCGCCGTGGGCTCCGACGAGGCCTCGGCGCACCGCATCGGCGTGCCGGTCGCACGCACGGTGATCGCCGCCTACGTCCTCTCGGCGCTGTTCGCCACCCTGGCGGGCATCCTGCTGGCGGGCCAGGTCGGGCTCGGCGACCCCGGCGTGGGCGGCGCCTACACGCTGTCGAGCGTCGCCGCGGTGGTGCTGGGCGGCGCGAGCATCTACGGCGGCCGCGGCTCCTACGTCGGCGCCATGCTCGGCGCGCTGCTCACGACGCAGGTCCTCAACGCCATCACCTTCCTGCACCTCGGCCAGGAATGGCAGTACTGGCTGCCCGGCGGGCTGGTCCTGGTGGCCGCGTGCGCCTTCGCCCGCCTGCGGACGACCGCGCCGGTGGCCGCCGGGACCCCGGCATGAGCGCCGGCGCCATGCGCGCCGCGGTGTTCCACGGGCCGGGCGACGTCCGGGTCGAGCGCGTCGACGCGCCGGCCGGCCCGGGCGCCGGCGAGGTCGTCCTCACGGTGCTGCGCGCGGCGATCTGCGGGACCGACTGCGCCGAGTACCGGCATGGACCGGTCCTCGTGCCGCTCGCGCACCGGCATCCGGTCAGCGGGCACGTCGGTCCGCTGATCCTCGGGCACGAGTTCGCCGGCGTCGTCGACGCGGTGGGCGACGACGTCACCGGACTGCGGACCGGCGACCGCGTCGTCAGCGGCGCCGGCGTCTCGTGCGGCAGCTGCCGGTGGTGCCGGGCCGGCCGCACCAACCTCTGCGCCCGCTACTTCACGATCGGGCTGCACGCCCACGGCGGCCTGGCCGAGCGCGTCCGCGTTCCCGCGTCGACCTGCCTGGCGGTGCCGGCGTCCTGCTCGCACGACCACGCCGCGCTGGCCCAGCCGCTGGCGGTCGGGATCCACGCGGTGGCGCGCGGCGGCGTCGCCGCCGGCCAGGACATCGCCGTGATCGGCGTCGGCGGCATCGGCGCCTTCGTGGTGGCCGCCGCCGCCGGACGGCGCGCCCGGCGCATCGTCGCCGTCGACGTCGATCCCGAGAAGCTCGAGCGGGCCCGGCGCCTCGGCGCGACCGACGTCGTCGACGCCCGGCACGACGATCCGGCCGCGACGGTGGCCGAGCTGACCGGCGGCGACGGGGTCGACGTCGCGCTCGAGGCCTCCGGCACGGCCGGCGGGCCGGCGACCGCGATCGCCCTGACGCGGCGCGGCGGCACGATGGTGGTCGTCGGGCTGCAGCCGCAGCCGGTCGCGCTGGACCTCCTCGACGTCACCGTGCGCGAGATCGACGTGCGCAGCTCGATGGCCCACGTGCTGGCCGACGACCTGCCCGAGGCGCTGGCGCTGCTCGCCGACGGCCGCCTGGGCGACGCGGTCTGCGACCGCGTCATCGGGCTCGACGCGCTCGTGCCAGAGGGCCTCGAGGCCCTCGCCTCCGGCGCGGCGTCCGGCAAGATCGTCGTGGATCCATGGATCTGACGGTCCCGACCCAACCTTGCAACCGACGAGCCTGCGTCGCAGGCCGCAGAGGAGAACACCCATGGACCTTGGCTTGACCGGCCGTACGGCGCTGGTGACTGGCGGATCGAAGGGCATCGGCTACGCCGTCGCCGAGCTGCTGCGCCGCGAGGGCGCCAACGTGGCGATCCTGGCACGCGACGCCGCGCAGCTCGAGGCGGCCGCGCAGCGGCTGCGCGACGAGGTCTACGGCTCCGGCGAGGTGCTGCCGGTGCCGGCCGACCTCAAGGATCCCGAGCAGGCGGAGGCGGCGGTCGCGCGCATCGCGGACCGCTTCGGGACGCTGCACATCGTCGTCAACAACGCCGGCCCGATCCTGCAGGGCGGGAAGGTCGAGGGCTCCGACGACCGCAAGTGGATGGAGACCTTCGACGTCAAGACGATGGGGATGCTCCGCATCGCGCGCGCCGCCGTGCCGCACTTCCCCGCCGACGGCACCGGCCGGGTCGTCAACGTCGCCGGCATCTCGGGGCGCTCGCTGCTGCCCGACGCCTCGGCCAGCGGCATGGCCAACGCCGCGATCTTCGCCCTGACCAGCTACCTGTCCAAGGAGCTGTCGGGCAAGCGCGTCCGGGTCAACTGCGTCTCCCCCGGTCTCATCCGCACCGATGCCTGGGTCGCCAACGCTCAGCGCCTCGGCGCCGAGCAGGGCATCGACGGCGAGCAGTTCATGACCAACATGGCCGACCGCCTGGGCGTCCGCTGCGACGGCTGGGCCGACCCCTCCGACGTGGCCGACGCCGTGGCGTTCCTGGTCTCCGACCGGGCCGGCTACATCACCGGTCAGGTGCTGGCCGTGGACGGCGGGCTGGCCGACTTCGTCGTATGACGGCGGCCGCGCGGCACATCGTCTGGGACGCCGTGCCGGCGACCCGCGTCGCACCGGGGATCGACCGCCAGGTCGTCCACGGCGACGGCGTGACGCTCCTGCGGCTGGCGCTGGCGGCCGGCACCGTCCTGCCCCGCCACGAGCACCCGCACGAGCAGTGCACCACCGTCCTGGACGGGCGGCTCGCCGTGGAGCTCGACGACGAGGCCGCCGGCGGCGTCGTCGAGGTCGGCGCGGGCGAGACCCTCGCGATCCCCGGCGGCCTGCCGCACGCGGCGCGCGCCGTGACCGACGTCGTCGCGCTCGAGCTCTTCGCCCCGCGGCGCGACGACCTGCCGGAGTAGGCGCGGGCGGGCGGGCCGCGTCGCGGCCCGGCCCACCCTCGCCCTCCGCGGCGCCTCAGCCGGCGGCGAACGCCGCCGGCTGCCAGGCGCCGTCCCGCGGAGCCTGCACCGAGCTCAGCAGGAAGTCGCGCGAGTCGTCGGCGAGGCGGCGCAGCCGGGGAAGGTCGACCCCGACGAGCACGCCGTTGCGCTTGACCACCTCGCCGCGGACGAGCACCGTGTCCACGTTGGAGGTGTTGGCGGCCAGCGCCACCGACGCGACCGGGTGGTTGACCGGGAACATGTTGAGCTGGTCGGTGCGCAGCAGCACGAGGTCGGCGTCCTTGCCGGGCGTGATGCTGCCGGTGCGGTCCTCGAGCCCGAGCGCGCGGGCGCCCTGGATCGTCGCGAACTCCAGCACGTCGCGCGTGGTCACCTCGAGGTGCTCGGGGGTGACGCCGGCGTTGAGCATCTCGTCGTTGGCCATCGCCCGCTGCATCGACAGCGTCGACCGCATCGCGGCGAACATGTCGCCGCCGATCCCGGTGCACACGTCGATCGAGAGGCTGGGGCGCACACCCGCGGCGAGGAGGCGGCCGGTCGGCGGGTAGCCGTGGCCCATGTGCATCTCCACCTCACACGCGACCGAGGCGGTGCCGC
This sequence comes from Conexibacter sp., assembly GCA_025964055.1. GTDB lineage: Bacteria > Actinomycetota > Thermoleophilia > Solirubrobacterales > Solirubrobacteraceae > Baekduia. The sequence goes on along the minus strand of JAOPZP010000362.1, from coordinate 6,800 downwards.
CCGTTGCGGCGATCATCGCGAGCTCGTCGTCGTCGAGGCGGCTGCAGTGCACGTACGTCGTGTCGGCCCCGAGCAGGCCGCGATCGTTGAGCAGCGACACGTGCCGGCTCCCGAAGCCGCCGACCCCGATGTGCACCGTGATCCGCAGCCCGAGCCGGCGGGCCGCCGCCCAGTCCTCCTCGGCCGCCTCGATGCTGCCGAAGTCCGGCCCGCGCACCGCCATGGCCATCGTGACGAGCCCGTCCTCGGACGAGCAGCGTCCCTCGCGCAGGCGGCGGACGTCGGACCAATCCGCCGACGCGGGGCCGAGCCAGATGCTGTTCGCGTTGCCGTGGGCCAGCACCGCGCGCGCCCGCGACTCGACGAGCGCGTCGAGCGCCGCGTCCGCGTGATCCGGCGTGTTCAGTGCGTGCGACCAGTCCAGCATGGTCGTGATGCCCCCGTCCAGCGCCTCCAGCACGCCGAGCAGACCGCCGACGTAGGTGTCCTCCGGGCGGTAGATCGCCCCGAGCTGCACGAGCACCCCGGTGATGTACTGGCTGAGCGTCCAGTCGGCGGCGATGTTGCGCAGCGCGGTCTGCCAGGTGTGGCGGTGGCTGTCGATGAAGCCCGGGATGACGATCCGGTCGGTGGCGTCGATGACCTCCGCGTCGGTGACGCCCAGATCGGGCCCCACCGCGACGATCCGGCCGTCCTCGATCAGGATGTCGCCCGACGGGACGTCGCCGATCTCCGGGTCGACGGTGATCACCCATCCGTCACGGATGAGCGTGCGCTGTGCGGTCAAGGTTGGTCTCCTCCAATGGCCTGCGAGGCCTGCGCTAGTGGTTGGCGAGACTTTACAGTCGAGGGGCCGTGTGTCAACCTTCCCGAAACATGTCGCTCCCCTCCGCCGTCGCCCCAGCTCGTGAGCCGTTCTCGCTTCTGACCCGCCTGCACGTGGATCCGGAGATGCAGGAGATCTTCAGCGAGGACCGCAGCATCGCGGATTGGCTGCGGGTCGAGGGGGCGCTCGCCGAGGCGCAGGCGGCGCTCGGCCACATCTCCGCCACGGAGTGCGACGCGGTGCTCGCGGCGCTCGAGACGGCCATCGACCGCGACGCCCTGTGGCGCGACGCGGCCAACGTCGGCTACCCGATCCTCGGCCTGGTCCGCGCCGTCGCGGCCGCCATCCCGGGCTCGGTCCCCGAGCGCGTGCACTACGGCGCGACCACGCAGGACATCATGGACACCGCCCTGGCGCTGGCGCTGCGCGACGCGCTCGGCCGGCTGCAGGAGCTCGTCGACGAGCTCGGCGAGGCGCTCGCGTCGCTGGCCACCGCCCATCGCGACACGGTGATGCCCGGCCGCACCCATGCCCAGCAGGCCGTCCCGACGACGCTCGGCGCCAAGCTCGCCGTGTTCGTCGCCCAGCTCGCCCGCCACCGCGAGCGCCTCGAGCAGGCGCTCCCGCGCATCGCCGTGCTGTCGCTGCACGGCGCCGGCGGCACGTCGGCGGCGCTCGGCCCGGAGTCCACCGCCCTGCGCACGCGCATGGCCGCGCAGCTGGGCCTGCGCGCCGACGACGTGCCGTGGCACGTGGCCCGCGACGGCGTCGTCGAGTTCGGCCAGCTCTGCACCCAGCTCGCGGCGACCGCCGCCCGCCTGGCGCGCGAGGTCATCGACCTGTCGCGCACCGAGGTCGGCGAGCTCTCGGAGGCGTCAGGCCACCACCGCGGAGCGTCCTCGACCATGCCGCAGAAGCGCAACCCGATCGGCTCGGAGGCCGTCATCGGGCTCGCCGTGACGGCGCAGGCGCTGGCCGCGGCGCTCCCCCGCGCGGCCGAGGCCGGGCACGAGCGCGCGGCCGGCGAGTGGCAGGTCGAGTGGCACGTGCTCCCGCAGGTCGCGTGCCTGACCGCCGCCGCGTTGCGCGGGGCGGCCGAGGTCGTCGCCGGCCTCGACGTCGACCCCGCGGCGATGCAGCGCAACCTGCACGCCGACGGCGGCCTGATCATGGCCGAGGCCTACATGATCGCCCTGGCCCCGGCCCTGGGCCGCCAGCAGGCCCACGACGTCGTCTACGCGGCCGCGCAGGACGTCCGCGTCCGCGCGCTCACCCTCGAGGAGGCGGTCCGCGAGCGCTGCGGCGCGCTCGAGGACGTGGGCGCGCTCCCCACTTCCGGCGACTATGTCGGGAGCGCCCCGGCGGTCTGCGACACCGCGCTGACCACCTGGCGCACCGGCCGGACCCGCTGAACCCCCGACACCGAGGACCACGATCGTGCAAGCGCAACAACTTCAGGACCGGCCGCATGTCGGCTTCATCGGGATGGGCCGGATGGGCCGCCCGATGGTCGGCCACCTCCTCGACGCCGGGTTCCCCGTGACGGTCTACAACCGCACCGTCGAGCGCTGCGCGCCCGTCGCGGAGCGCGGCGCCGTGGTGGCCGAGACCCCCGCGGCCGTCGCCGCGGCGGCCGACGTGACGATCACGATGATCGCCGACGGCGCCGCCGCCGAGGCCGTCTACCACGGCGACGACGGCGTGCTGGCCGGGCTCTCGGCCGGCGACCTCGTCCTCGAGATGAGCACGATCGGCCCCGAGCTGGCGCGGCGCCTGGCCACGAGCTGCGCGGAGCGCGGCGCAGAGCTCCTGGACTCGCCGGTCTCGGGCAGCATCCCCGCCGCCCGCGACGCGCAGCTCGTCGCGATGGTCGGCGGCGAGGCCGCGGCCTTCCAGCGCGCGCGCCCCGTGCTCGAGGCCATGACGCGGGCCCAGCACCACCTCGGCGCCTCCGGCGCCGGGGCGGCCATGAAGCTCTCGGTCAACGCGCTGATCGGCGTGACGAACCTCGCGCTGTCGGAGGTCCTCGTCGCCGCCGAGCGCAGCGGCATCCCGCGCGACCGCGCCCTGGACGTCCTGGCCGACAGCGCGATCGGCTCGCCGTACATCACCTACAAGCGCGAAGCGTTCCTCGACCCCGACTCCGTGGAGGTCTTCTTCACCGTGCGCCTGCTCAAGAAGGACCTCGGCCTGGCACTGGAGCTGGGCCGCAGCACCGACGTGCCGATGCTGTCGATCGCGGTCGCCGACGAGGCGCTCACGCTGGCCGCCGCGAGCGGCTACGGCGAGGACGACGTGGTCCGGATGGCCGACGTCCTGCGGGGCCGCGCCGACGCGCTGGAGGCCTCCCGATGATCTCCTCCTCCGACGAGCTCACCACCTACGGCCTGGCGATCGGCGGCGAGCAGCGCCCCGCCACCGGCGGCGCGACCTACGAGGCGCTCAACCCGTTCACGGGCCAGGCGTGGGCACGCGCGCCCGAGGCCGGCCGGGAGGACGTCGACCGCGCGGTTGGCGCGGCGCGCGGCGCCCTCGACGGACCCTGGGGCGCCATGACGGGAGCCGACCGCGCGGCGTGCATGCGGCGCCTGGCGATCGTGCTGGCCGAGGAGGCCGAGCACCTGGCCGCGGTGGAGACCCGCGGCAACGGAAAGCTCCTGCGCGAGACGCTGGGCCAGGCCAAGGCGCTCGCCGACTACTACAACTACTTCGCCGGGATGGCCGACAAGCTGGAGGGCGCGTCGATCCCCTCCCACAAGCCGGGGTACTTCCTCTACACGCGCCGCGAGCCGGTCGGCGTGGTCGGGGCGATCATGGCGTGGAACTCGCCGCTGATGCTCCTGACCTGGAAGCTGGCGCCCGCGCTGGCGGCCGGCTGCACGGTCGTCGCCAAGCCGTCGCCCTACACGCCGATCTCGACGCTCGAGTTCGCCCGCTGCGTGGAGCGCGCCGGGTTCCCCCCGGGCGTCTTCAACGTGGTCACCGGCGTCGCGCCCGAGCTCGGCCAGTGGCTGGTGTCGCACCCCGGCGTCGACAAGGTGACGTTCACCGGCTCGACCCAGACCGGCATCGCCGTCGGCAAGGCGGCGATGGACAACATGACGCGGGTCGCGCTCGAGCTCGGCGGCAAGTCCGCGCAGCTGGTCTTCCCGGACGCCGACCTGGACGCGGCGGCCACCGGCATCGTCGCCGGCGTGTTCGCCGCCACGGGCCAGACGTGCGTCGCCGGCTCGCGGCTGCTGGTCCATCGCGACGTCCACGACGAGGTCGTCGACCGGCTCGTCACGATGGCCACGGCGATCAAGCTCGGCGACCCGATGGCGCCCGACAGCGAGATGGGGCCCTTGGCCAACGCCGCGCAGCTCGAGAAGGTCTCCGGGCTCATGGACCGCGCCCGCGCCGAGGGCGCCACCGTCGCGCACGGGGCGTGCGTGTCGGCCTCGCTCGGCGGGCTCTTCTACGAGCCGACGATCCTCACCGACGTCGGTCCCGACATGGAGATCGCGCGCGAGGAGGTCTTCGGTCCGGTCCTCTCAGTGCTCGCGTTCGACACCGAGGACGACGCCGTCGCGCTGGCCAACCGCTCGGAGTTCGGCCTCGCCGCGGGCGTGTGGACCGAGAGCGTCCGGCGCGCCCACCGCGTCGCGCACCGTCTGCAGGCCGGCAGCGTCTGGGTCAACACGTACCGGATGGTCGCGCCCAACGCGCCCTTCGGCGGCTTCAAGATGAGCGGGATCGGGCGGGAGAACGGCCACGAGGCGGTCTACGAGTTCACCGAGACCAAGACCGTGTGGGTGGCGCTCGACGACGCCCAGGCCCGCGACCCGTTCGCCCTCGGCTGAGGGCGGCGGAGGTCCGGCAACCGCTCAGGGGCGGCCCAGCGGACGCCCAGCCGGGCGGTCGATGCTGAAGCACATGATCAAGCCCAAGTTCCGCAGGGTCGTCGTCATCGTCGGCACCACGGCCCTCTTCGGCGCCGCGGGCTGCGGCGCCGCCTCGACGACCAACACCACCACCAACGCGACCGCCTCCGCAGCGGCCGGCGGCAGCGCCCAGCAGCAGGGCATCCCCGACGTCCAAGGTCCAGGCGGCGCTGCAGAGCCTGCGGTCGGGTTGAGCCCGCGTTGAGCCGATCGGGACGGCGTACGCTGAAGGCATGAGCCTGCGCATCCTGGTGGTCGACGACGACCCGGCGATGCTGCGGATGCTCGTGCGCACGCTGTCGGCCGAGGGCCACGACGTCGAGGCCGCCGCCGACGGCGGGGCGGCCCTGGCGGCGGTCGAGCGCCGGGCGCCCGACTCGGTCGTGCTCGACGTCGCGATGCCGGGCATGGACGGGCTCGCCGTCTGCCGGCGGCTGCGGGCCCGCGGCCTGACGGCGCCGGTGCTGCTGCTCACGGCGCGCGACGGGATCCCGGACCGCGTGGCCGGGCTGGAGGCCGGGGCCGACGACTACCTCCTCAAGCCGTTCGCGGTCGAGGAGCTGCTGGCGCGCCTCGGGGCCATCGGGCGCCGCGGGCGCCCGCGCGCGGATCTGCTGGCGGCGGGGTCGCTGCGCCTCGACGCGCGCGCCCGCAGGGTCCACCGCGACGGGCGCGACGTCGAGCTGACCGCGCGCGAGACCGCGCTCCTGGACCTGCTCCTGCGCCACCCGAAGATCGTGGTCAGCCGCCAGCAGGCCGTCGACGACGTGTGGGGCGGGGCGGCGGTGGACAACGTGGTGGACCGCTGCGTGATGAGCCTGCGGCGCAAGCTCGGCGACCCGCGCGTGATCCGCACGGTGCGTGGCGTCGGCTTCGTGCTGGAGCCATGAGCCGCCTGTCCCTGCGGCTGCGCATCGCCCTCGCGTCCGCCGCGGGCATCCTGCTCGCGGTCGCCGCGCTCGGCTTCGCGGCCCAGTTCCTGGTGGGCCACGAGCTGCGCGCCTCCCAGGACCGCGGCCTGCGCGCCCGGGCCGGCGACGTCGCGCGGCTGAGCGCGTCGGCCCCGGCGCTGCTGACCAGTGCCGGCGCCCTCGACAGCCCGAGCGGCGGCCAGGCGCTCCTGGTCGAGGTGCTCGACCGGCGCGGCCGGATCGTGGCGCGCTCCGCCGCGCTCGGCGGCCGCCTGCTGCCGACCGGCGCTCTGGTCGCCGCCGCGATCCGCTCCGGCCACACGGGCTACACGCACGCGCCGCTGTCGGGCGACCGGCTGCGCGTCTTCGTCGCGCCGCTGCCCGACGCGGGCGGCCCGGCCGCGGGCGGGGCGGTGCTCGTCGCCGCCGGCGAGGGCGAGATCGACCGGACCGCCAACCACGTCCGCACGCTCATCCTCCTGTGCGCGCTGGGCGCCGCAGGCCTGGGCGCCGCGATCACCGCGGTGCTCACGCGCCGCGGCCTGGCGCCGCTGCGCCGGCTGTCGGCCGCCGCCACCGACATCGAGCGCACCGGCGATCCGACGCGCCGCCTGCCCGCAGCCGGCAGCGGCGGCGAGATCGCCGAGCTCACCCGCACGCTCAACGCGATGCTCCTGGCCCTCGACCAGGCGCGCGGCAACGAGCGGCGCTTCCTCGCCGACGCCTCGCACGAGCTGCGCACGCCGGTGGCGACGCTGCGCGGCAACATCGAGTACCTCGGCCGCCACGGCGCCGACCGCGAGACGGTCGCCGACCTGCGGGCCGAGGCCGAGCGCCTGTCGCGGCTCGTGGACAACCTGCTCGTGCTCGAGCGCCAGCCCCAGGACGGCGTCGGCGACGAAGCGGTCGCCCTCGACGAGGTCGCGCGGCTGGTGGTGGCCGGCCACCCCGAGCCGATCACGCTGTCGGCCGCGAGCGGCGCGGTCGTCCGCGGGGATCCGGAGGCGCTGCGACGCGCGGTCGACAACCTCGTCGCCAACGCGGTGATGCACGGCGCGCCGCCGGTCGCGGTCGCGGTGGCCGTGCAGGGCGGGCGCGCCCGCGTGTCGGTGAGCGACGCCGGCGCCGGCCTGGCGCCGG
>JAOPZP010000355.1 GCA_025964055.1 Conexibacter sp. | reverse complement strand
GTCGAACGAGAACGCTCGGACCACCACCGCCCGCTCCAGCGGCCGGCGCCAGCGATCGTGCGGGATGGACGCCATGGCCGTGCCGGCCGGGGTGAGGGCCAGCGCGGCGAGGAGCACGATCGCGATGAAGGGCACCGCAGCAGCATCCGCCCCCGACCGCCCGTCCGGGACCGATGTCACGGAGTCGGCACACGATCGCGCGCCTTCCGTGACGAACAGAGCGACTTACCGCTCCATCAGCCCCCGGTACAGCGCGTTGGCGCTCACGCCCGTCAGCTCCGCCACCACGCCCGCCGCGGGCCGTGCCCGCGCGCCGGCGTCGACCAGCCGGGCCAGCGCGTCGAGCGCCGGCGCCAGGTCGGCCTCGCCCTCCGGCGCGCCGCCGATGACGACGACGACCTCGCCTCGCGGCTCCTCCGTCGCGTACCGCTCCGCCAGCGCGCCCGCGGTCCCGCGCACGACCTCCTCGTGGACCTTCGTCAGCTCCCGGCACACCGCCACGGGCCGCTCCGGGTCCACCTCGGCCAGCACCGCCATCGCCGCGCCCACGCGCCGCGGCGACTCGAACGCCACCAGCGTCTCGGTCGCGCCCCGCAGCAGCCGCTCCAGCTCGCCGTGCTTGCGCGGCAGGAACCCGACGAAGCGCCACGTGGTCGCCGGCAGACCGCTGACGACCAGTGCCGTGAGCGCCGCACTCGGCCCCGGCAGCACCTCCACGCCGATCCCCGCCGCCACCGCCGCCTGCACGAGCAGGAACCCGGGATCGCTCACGAGCGGCATCCCGGCGTCGGACACGAGCGCGACGGTCTCGCCCTCCTGCATGCGCCGCACGAGCTCCGACGAGCGCGCCGCCTCGTTGTGCTCGTGGTAGCTCACCGTCTTGGCCTTCACGCCGTAGCGATCCAGCAGCACGCGCGTGCGGCGCGTGTCCTCGCAGGCGACCACGTCGGCGTCGCGCAGCGCGCTGAGCACCCGCAGCGTCACGTCCTCCAGGTTGCCGATCGGCGTCGGGCAGACCACCAGGCGCCCGCTCATGCGGAACGCTCCGCGCCGACGCCCAGGGTGGGGCACACCACCAGGCGCCCGCTCATGCCGCCCGCTCCGACACGCCGTCGGCGAGGTCCATCGCCAGCAGCGCGGCGCCGATCATCCCCGAGGCGTCGCCGAAGCGCGTCGGCACGATCCGCACCTGGTCGCGCGAGGGCGCCAGCGCCCGCTCGGCCACCGTGCGGCGCGCCGGCTCGAGCAGCAGGTCCCCGGCCGCGAGGACCCCGCCACCGACCACCACGACCTCCGGGTTGAGGATGTTGACGACGTTCGCGAGCCCGACGCCGAGGTGGCGGCCCATCGCCGCCAGCACGTCGCGCGCGACCTCGTCGCCGTCGTGGGCCAGCTCGGTGACCAGCGCGCCGGTGATCTCCCGCCCGCTCGCCAGAGCGCGTCCGAGCCCGGACTCGGGCCGGTCCTCGGCGGCGCGGCGGCCGGCCTTGCCCAGCGCCGTCCCCGAGACGACCGTCTCCAGGCAGCCGCGGTTCGGGCAGCTCCCGTGGCACGGCGCGCCGTCGAGGTCGACGACCATGTGCCCCCACTCCCCGGCCGCACCGCTGGCGCCGTGCACGAGCCGGCCGTCGACCAGGAGCGCGCCGCCGATCCCGGTTCCCAGCGTCAGCAGCGCGGCGGTCCGGGCGCCGCGCGCGGCGCCGTGGCGGTGCTCGGCCACCATCGCCGCGTTGGCGTCGTTGTCGACCGCGACGGGGACGCCGAGGCGCTCGGCCATCAGGTCGCGGAACGGCACGTCCTGCAGCGGCAGGTGCACGGTCGTGCCGGCGACGCCGGTGGCGGCGTCGACGAGCGACGGGATGCCGAAGCCGACCGCGCGGATCTCCTCTCCCGCGGCGTCACGCGCCTGCTCCACCGCCTCGACGAGCAGCGCGATCAGGGCTTCCGTGCTGCCGCTCTCGCGGGCGTGGCGGTACGCGCGGTGGCGCACGTTCAATCCGGAGTCGACCACCCCCGCGAGCAGCTTCGTGCCCCCGAGGTCGACGCCGATCACGCATCCCGCGGCCATGCGCGTCACCCTACCCGGTGCATGTCGCCGCCCTCCGACCTCCCGCCCGAGTACCGGAAGTACCGGTCCGCCCCGCGCCTGTGGCGTCGCGACCCTGGTCCGGGCGAGCCGCTGCTGGGCGGGTTGCGCGAAGGGCACCCGGCGCCCCCCGGGGCCCCGGACGGCCTTTCCGACGACGGCGACCGCAGCCTCTACGGCGCGCCGAAGCGCCGCCTGCCGGGCCTCCCGGGACGCCGCCGCCGCGGCCCGCGCGGTCCCCTCTCGGTCGGCCGCGTCGTCAAGTGGATCGTCGTCGCCGTGCTCGGCTGGCTGGCGCTCTCGCTCGTGCTGTTCCTCGTCAGCGCCCAGATCCAGCAGAGCGCGCTGAGCGGCAAGGTCGCCCTGGGCGGCGCCGGCTTCCCGCTGGTCAGCCCGAACACCGTGCTGGTGCTCGGCTCCGACACGCGCCCGAAGGGCTCCAAGGAGCCCGGCGCGGCGACCAGCGGCACGGGTCGCAGCGACTCGATCATGTTGATGCGCGTCGGCGGCGGCAAGAACGCGCGCCTGTCGATCCCGCGCGACACGGTGGTGGACATCCCCGGTCACGGCCGCGACAAGATCAACGCCGCCTACGCCTACGGCGGCCCGGCGCTGGCGGTCCAGACGATCGAGCTTTACCTCGGGATCAAGGTCAACCACCTGATCGAGGTCAACTTCCAGAACTTCCCGCAGCTGATCGACGCGATGGGTGGCATCAGCTACACGGGCGGCTGCGTCGTCTCCCGGATCAGCGGCGGCTTCAGCAACGGCGGCTACACGCTGCGGCTGAAGAAGGGCACGACCCACATCGACGGCAAGCAGGCGCTCGCCCTCGCGCGCACCCGCCACAACGACTGCAACAAGAACGAGTCCGACCTCACCCGCGCGCGGCGCCAGCAGAAGATCCTGTCGGCGATGAAGTCGCGGCTGCTGTCGCCCTTCGCGTTCCCGCGGCTGCCGCTCATCGC
>JAOPZP010000334.1 GCA_025964055.1 Conexibacter sp. | reverse complement strand
GGCCGCGGCGGTCGTCGGCGCCCTCGCCCTCGCCGTGTTCGCCCTCCAGCTGCCGGCGCTGGTGCGGGCGATGGCGCTCAACGGCGACATCGCCTCCATGCCCGCGCTGGTGACCCTGCTGCAGGGCGCGCCTCCGGGACGGATGGTCACGCTCTCCAACGCGCCGGAGTACGAGTCGCTCGCGATCCTGCGCGCGACACTCGACTGGCCCGCGCACCGGCTGCTGTGGCTGGCGCTCCCCTACGTCCTGACCGGTGGCGGGCTCGCGCTGCTGACGCGCACGATGTGGGTCACCTGGGGCCGCTGGGCCGCCGCGATGGCCCTCGCGACGCTGGTCGTCACGGCCGAGGGCCTGCGCATGACGCTCTTCGGCATCTGCGCTCACTGCTTCTCGCTGCTGTCGATGATCGTACTCGGCGCGGTGCTCGTCGCCTTCGCCCGCCGGCCGCCGCGCTCGCCGGCGACCTGGCTGCTGACCGGGCTCGGCCTGGTCGCGGTCGTCGGGCCCGGGACGCCGGACCTGCTGCTGATCGCCACCGGCATCCTCCCGTTCGCCCTGGCCGGCGTGGCGCTGTGCTGGCTGGCCGGCGGCGCCGAGCACCGGCGGCTGGCGATCTTCACCGTGTCGGTCAGCGCGGCGGCCACCGGGGTCGGGCTGCTGCTGGCGGCGCAGATGCGCGCCGACGACATCGTGCCCTCGCCGGCGTTCGGCGTCGCGTTCGCCACGTTCCAGCAGCTGCAGGCCAACGTGCCGCTGATGCTGCAGGGCTTCGCCGACCTCGCCGGCGCGCACACCTTCGGCCAGCCCGTCGATGCCCGCTCGCTGCTCGGCTTCCTGCGCGGCGCGCCGGCGATCATCGGGTTCCTCGCGGCGTGCTGGATCGCGTGCAAGCGCCTGCGCGACTACGCCGAGCACCGCGTCGCCGCGCGCGCCCAGCCGCCGGAGCGCGTGGCGTTCGTGCTCTTCTGGGGCGCGGTCCTGCTCCTCGACGCCACCGTGCTCCTCGTTAGTGACCTCCCCCACGACGGCGCCACCGGCCGCTACCTGATCCCCGCCTTCTACGCCGGCGCGGTGCTGCTGCCGGCGCTGGCGCGCGGCTCGGCGCGGGCGCGTGCCTACGTGGCGATCGGCGTGCTGGCGTTCTCGATCGGCGTGCTGGGACGGCACGTCGTCGAGGGGCCGGAGGTGTTCGGCGACGGGCCGGACGCCGCGCAGGCGGCCGCAGTCCAGAGGTTCGTCACCAGGCACGGCGCGACCGTCGGGTACGCGGGCTACCAGGACGCCGAGGTCCTCACCTGGCAGACCCACGCGCGGCTGCAGGTCTTCCCCGTCCTCGCCGGCTTCGGGTGCCCGCTGGAGATCTGCCCGTACTACGTCATGAACGTCTCGACGTGGTACCTGCCGCGCCCGGGCGTGCGCTCGTTCGTCGTGACCCACCCGACGCTCACCGAGGCCCATCTGCACGCGCTGCCCCGGTTCGCGGGCAGGCCGATCGCCCAGGCGCGCTTCGGCAGCGCGTCGGTCTTCGTCTACGACCACGACGTCGCGCGCGACCTCGGCGCGCCACCCGACCCCAAGGTCAAGACGGTGGTCTCGCCGGTCGCCGGCTGAGCGACCTAAGGGGTGCCTGGAGGCGAGTAAGGGGTGCGACCGCTCAGGTCGCACCGTCCTCCCGATGTGCGGGACCCGCCTCAGGCGCAGGATGTGATCCATGCTCTCGCTCATGTCCCAGCCTCTCGCCGCAGCACTGGCCGAGGACGCCATGCGCGCCGGCCGTCAGCACCGCCTCCCGCCGCGCTCCCCTCAGCGCGTGGCCCTCCTCGGGCGACTGACGGGCCGGCGCGATGTGCGCCCCACCCGCCGCGCTGCGCACGCGTGACCCAACCCCCCGACCTCTCCCTCCTCCGCCGCGTGCGGGAACATGCGTCGAGCATGCCTGCACGCGTCACCTCCGATGCCTTCATCGGGCGCCGCGTCGAGCTCACCCACCTCGACGCGGCACTGTCGGTAGCCCGCACCGGCCACGCCGGCCTCCTCTTCGTCGCCGGCGAGTCCGGCGTGGGCAAGAGCCGGCTGCTCGACCACTTCGCCGACCGCGCCGAAGCCGGTGACGTCCGCGTCCTCTGGGGCGACTGCATCGACCTCGGCGACAGCGAGCTCCCCTACGCCCCGATCGTCTCGGCGCTGCGCTCGCTGGTCCGCCGCGGCCACCCGGTCTTCGACGCCCTCGGCCCCGCCCGCGGCGAGCTCGCCCGGCTGCTGCCCGAGCTCGGCACGCCCGCCGACCTGCTCGTCGAGCCCTACGCCGGCAGCGCCCAGGGTCGCCTGTTCGAGCTGCTGCTCATGGTCTTCGAGCGCCTCTGCCGGGAGTCGCCGGTCCTGCTGGTCATCGACGACCTCCACTGGGCCGATCGCTCGACGCGCGACTTCCTGTCCTTCCTGGCGCGCAACATCTGCCATCAGCGGCTGCTGGTCGTCGCGACCTACCGCGTCGACGAGCTGCACCGCCGCCATCCGCTGCGCCCCTTCCTCGCCGAGATCGAGCGGGCCGAGCGCGCGCAGCGCATGCCGCTGGAGCGCTTCAGCCGCGCCGAGCTCGGCGCCCAGCTGGCCGCCATCCTCGGCGCCGCACCGGAGCCCGAGCTGCTGGACCGGGTCTGGGCCCGCAGCGAGGGCAACGCCCTGTACGCCGAGGAGATCCTCGCCGCCGAGCGCGAGGGCGACGGCACGCTGCCCGAGTCGCTGCGCGACGCGTTGATGCTGCGCGTCGAGGCGCTGGACCCCGCGACGCAGGAGGCGCTGCGCTGGGTGTCGGCCGCGCACCGCATCGAGCACGACGTCCTCGAGGAGGCCGTCGCGCTGGAGCCGCGCGCCCTGCGCGACGCGCTGCGCGAGGCGGTCGCCCACCACGTGCTGGTCACCCAGCCCGACGGCCACATCGCGTTCCGCCACGCCCTGCTGCGCGAGGCGGTCCACGACGACCTGCTGCCGGGCGAGCACGCCGAGCTGCACCTGCGCCTGGCGCAGGTGCTCGACGCGCGCGTCGACTGCGCGGACTGCGTCGGCCTCGAGCGCGCGGCCGAGATCGCGCATCACTTCGACGCCGCCGGCGACCAGCCGGCCGCGCTGCGGACCGCGGTGCACGCGGCGACGACCGCCGAGCGCGTCCACGCCGAGGGCGAGGCCGCGGCCTTCTACGAGCGCGCGCTCGAGCTCTGGGACCGCGTCGACGACGCCGAGGGCCTCATCGGCTGCGACCACGCCGAGCTGCTGGCGCGCGCGGCCAACGCCCACCAGTTCGACTACGGCCGCTGCATCGTCCTCATCAAGCGCGCCCTGCAGGAGCTCGGCGAGGACCCCGACCCCGGCCGCGCGGCGCTGCTGCTCGAGCGCCTCGGCAAGGCGCGCTGGTCGCAGGGCAAGGGCCAGATCGCGCTCGAGGCCTGGGACCAGGCGCTGTCGCTGCTGCCGGCGACGCCGCCGACCGAGGAGCGCGCGCGGCTGCTGGCCGCCAAGGCCGGCGGCCTCATGCTCTGGGGCCGCTACGCCGACGGCAGCGCGATGGCCGACGAGGCGCTGGCCGCCGCCGAGGCCGTCGGCTCGCGCTTCGCGCGCATGCACGCGCTCAACACGAAGGGCATCTGCCTGCGCGGCGGCCCCGACAGCGACGAGGGCTTCCGCTGCATCCGTGCGGCCATGCAGCTGGCCCGCGAGGACGGCAACGTCGACCAGCTGCTGCGCGGCTACCTCAACCTCTCCGACGCGCTGCACCTCACCGGCGCCAGCGTGCGGGCCCGCGAGCTGCTCATCGAGGGCCGCGACGAAGTGCGCGCCCTGGGCCGCGAGGCGAAGTGGCTGGCGCTGCAGCAGGCCGAGATCTCCTACGCCCTGGGGTTCTGGGAGGAGGCCGACGCGCTCGCACCGGTCGAGCTGGGCCGCGGCGTGCAGGGCACGACCCGCGTCTTCTTCGAGCTGGTGCGCGCCGAGCTGGAGCTCGGACGCGGCCAGCACGCCGAGGCGCGTGCCCGCCTGGAGCTGGCGCGCGAACTGGTCGCCCGCTCCTACGAGCCGCAGTGGCACGCGCCGATCACCGCGCTCATGGCGGGGCTGGAGCGGCGCGAGCGCAACGTCGGCGCCGCCCGCGAGGCGATCCGGACCGGGCTGGAGCGCATGGTCGACACCGACGCCATGGACGACGGCGCGCGCCTGGCGCGCATCTACTCGTCGGCGGCCGGCGTCGAGGCCGACGCCGCCCAGCAGGCCCGCGACCTCGGCCGGCCCGAGGACGAGGCGGCCGCGATCGCCTGCGCCCACGAGTACGCCGACAAGGCGCGCGAGGCGGCGTCGCGGTCGTTCGCGGC